>DATMUQ010000687.1:0-5305 GCA_035563795.1 Terriglobales bacterium
AATTGCCGCCGCCCCGCCGGCCGGTTTCGGCTATCTGGTTGATCGCATATTCGTCATCTGCCTGACGGGGGCAGGGCCGCGGCTGTGGCGGTCATGGACAATGACCGGCTGTTCTTGCTATGCCAGAGCAGCATGATCGGCACGGCCAGGACGCCGCTCCGTCAGCAGGAGCCCGTCAACAGGGCTAACCTGTGCATGGCTTAACCGGGTGGGAGGAGAGCGGATGGCTGTGAAGCCACTGGTCGTCGTAACGCGAAAGCTGCCGGATGTGATCGAAACCCGGATGATGGAGCTGTTCGACGTAAGGCTCAATGTCGACGATCATCCGATGAGCCAGGCCGAGTTGATCGACGCCGTCAAAATGGCGGATGTCCTGGTACCGACGGTCACCGACCGGATCGATTCCGCGGTTCTGTCCCAGGCCGGCGACAAATTACGCCTGATCGCTTCCTTCGGCACCGGCGTCGACCATATCGATCTCGCCAGCGCCCGGCAGCGCGGCATCACCGTTACCAACACGCCGGGGGTCCTGACCGAGGATACCGCCGACATGACCATGGCCCTGGTGCTGGCGACGGCGCGGCGGGTCAGCGAAGGCGAGCGGTTGATCCGCTCCGGCAACTGGCAGGGCTGGGGACCGATGTCCATGCTCGGCCACCGCATCTACGGCAAGCGCATCGGCATCATCGGCATGGGCCGCATCGGCACGGCCCTGGCGCGGCGCGCCCGCGGCTTCGGCCTCTCGGTGCACTATCACAATCGCCGCCGAGTCCATGCCGCCACGGAAAAGGAATTGGAGGCAACCTATTGGGAAAGCCTCGACCAGATGCTGTCGCGCATGGACATCATCTCGATCAACTGCCCGCATACCCCGGCCACCTATCACCTGCTCTCGGCGCGGCGCCTGAAGCTGATGCAGAAGCATGCCTATCTGGTGAATACCAGCCGCGGCGAGGTGGTGGATGAGAACGCCCTGACCCGCATGCTGGAGAAGGGTGAGCTGGCCGGTGCCGGGCTCGACGTCTTCGAACACGAGCCTGCGGTCAATCCGAAGCTGCTCCGGCTCGATAATGTGGTGCTGCTGCCGCATATGGGCTCGGCCACGATCGAGGGCCGCGTCGATATGGGCGAGAAGGTCATCATCAACATCAAGACCTTCGTCGACGGCCACAAGCCGCCCGATCGAGTCCTCGAGACCATGCTCTGATAAGAAAGGCCCGCCGGGTAACTGGCGGGCCCTTCCTTTAGGCGTGATCTTGTCGATCAGTTGGGCTTGGCGATCAGCCCGCCTTCACCACCGGGAAGTCGATCTCGGTCTTGCCGACCTCGTTGAGATAATTGGTCAGCGTGTTCAAGGCGACATGGGCGACGATCTCGACCACCGCGCTGTCATCATAGCCGGCCGCCTTGACTGCCTGCAGGTCGGCATCGCTGACATGGCCGCGCGCCTTGGCGACGGCGACGGCAAAGGCGATCGCCGCATCGGCCTTGACGTCATTCGAATGGCCAGCGCGATTGGCGGCGATCTCGGCGTCATCCAGCTTGGCGAGGTTCTTGCCGATATAGCTATGGGCCGAGAGGCAGTAGCTGCAGCCATTGACCTCGGCGATGGCGATGGCCAGGCGCTCGCGGGTCTGCGGGCTGAGGCTGCCCTTGGCGAGGGCGCCGTTGAAGCTGAGATAACCTTCCAACCCGGCCGGGCTGTTCGCGGCGAGGCGGAACAGATTGGGAACGGTGCCGAACTTCTGCTTCACACCCTGCAGCAGCGGGTGGGCGGCGGCGGGGGCGGCTTCGATGGTGGCAAAGGTGTTGATGCGCGACATGATAATCTCCCTTCAGCTTATCGGCGGACCCTGCGTCCCCCGTCGCCTTAGACATGATCGATGCGCATCGAAATGATAATTCTTCCATTTGACAGTATATCATTGCGTATGATGCAATAATCTCATGGACCGCTTCGACACCATCACCGCCTTCATCGCCGTTGCCGATGAAGGCGGCTTCGCCCCGGCCGCCCGGGCGCTCGGCCTCTCGCCCTCGGCCATCACCCGTCTGGTGGCGGCGCTGGAGGAAAGGCTCGGCATCCGCCTGCTGCAGCGGACCACCCGCTCGGTGACGCTGACCGATGCCGGCACCCGCTATCTCTTGCGGGCGCGGCAGGTCCTCGGCGATCTCACCGAGGCGGAGGAAATGGCCCAGGCCGAGCGGGCGACACCCGCCGGGCGTTTCGTCGTCTCGGCACCGGCGATCTTCGGCCGCATGCATGTCGGGCCGCTGATGTGCAGCTATCTCAACGGCAATGATGCGGTGATCGGTGAGCTACTGTTGCAGGACCGCTGGGTCAATCTGGTGGAGGAAGGGGTCGATCTTGCCGTCCGCATCGGCCAGCTCAATGACACCAGCCTGGTGACGCGGCGCCTCGGCGAGACCCGCCGGGTGCTGGTTGCCTCACCCGATTACCTGGCGCGGCGCGGCCGGCTGCAACAGCCGCAGGATCTCAAATCCCACCGCATCATCCAGTTCTCGATCCTGAGCAGTGGCAGCGACTGGCGCTTCCATCGCGGCGACAAGACCGAGACGGTAAGTGTCACACCGCATTACGCCACCAACAGCGCCGATGCCGCGATCTGGCACGCGACCCATCATGGCGGCATCGCCATGGTGCTGGCTTATCAGGTGATCGATCTCGTCAAGGCCGGGCAATTGCAGATCGTGCTGCCGGATTTCGAACCGCCGATCCTGCCAATCCAGCTGGTCTATCCGACCGCGAAACTGCTCTCTGCGAAAGTGCGCGCCTTCATCGACCTCGCGGTCGAAACCTGCGACTGGCATTTCGCTGAGCTTTGAAGCTTCAGGCATATCAGAAGTGGGCGGCGCCCCTCGCTGCAAGTCTCGGAGTTCTATGGCGTTGGAAAGCCGAGTTCCGGTTCATCGTTCCAGGTCAACTGGCCGGCCTTAAATTCTGCAGACGCGTAGAGCACAGCGCCGATCATATCCTTGGCGAGCATCAATGCTTGAACTGCATCGACGCCTCCGGCTCGTCGAATTTTATCACCAGCGAGGCCGATGATGTGAAAGGGGCAATAGAAATCCTGGCCATCGGGAAACGGCTCTGGTTGGCCGATGATGACGCGAATGATGTGTCCGTCGCTATGCTGCAATTCACGCTCGGCGATCGGATGATGAATGGCCGTGATCTCCATCGACGTTACCAATCGCCCTCATTTATCCCGCGTGACGTGCAGCATCGCCGCAGCTCGGGCAATCGGCACGGCGCTTGGCGCGGATCTTGCGGAAATTGGCGTCGAAGGCGTCATAGATGAGGAGCTGGCCGCTGAGGCTTTCGCCCAGGCCCAAGGCTTCCTTCAGCACTTCGGTCGCTTGCAGGCTGCCCATGACGCCGGCGACGGCGCCGAAGATGCCGGCCGTTTCGCAGCGAGGGATGAGATCTTCCGGCGGCTCTTCCGGGAAGATGCAGCGATAGCAGGGATGCGGATCGCCGAGATGTGCCTTGAAGGTCGAGAGCTGGCCATCGAAGCGCAGCAAAGCCGCACTCACCAGGGTCTTCTTCGCGGCGATACAAAGATCATTCAGCAGATAGCGGGTGCGGAAGTTGTCGCTGCCATCGGCGATGATGTCATAGCCGGCGATGATGGCCGCACCATTCTCACGCGTCAGCCGCTCGCGATGCGTGACATAGGTGATCTCAGGGTTCAGGCGCCGCAAATTGTCGGCGGCACTCTCGACCTTGGGGCGATCGATATCGGCGGTGGTATGGACGATCTGGCGCTGCAGGTTGGAAAGATCGACCGTGTCGTCGTCGATCAGGCCGATGGTGCCGATGCCGGCCGCCGCCAGATAGAGGGACAAGGGTGCCCCCAATCCACCGGCACCGATCACCAGAACCTTGGTGGCGAGGAGGCGCAACTGGCCTTCCTCGCCCACTTCATCGAGGACGACATTGCGGGCGTAACGCTCCAACTGCCGGTCGCTCAGCTCCGCCATGTCGGTCTCCGTCTCTATCTTATTCCAGGCCCTCGAAGAGCGCGGTCGAGAGATAGCGTTCGGCGAAAGAGGGCAGGATGATGACGATGCGCTTGCCCTTCATCTCGGCGCGGCGGCCGAGTTCCACTGCGGCTGCCAAAGCAGCACCGGAGGAAATGCCAACCGGCACGCCCTCGATCTTCGCCACCTTGCGGGCCATGGCAAAGGCGCTGGCATTGGACACGGTCAGCACTTCGTCGATCAAATTGCGGTCGAGGATATCCGGCACGAAGCCGGCACCGATGCCCTGGATCTTATGCGGGCCGGGCTGGCCGCCGGAGAGGACCGGACTGTCTTCCGGTTCGACGGCGACGATGCGGGCCTGCGGGTTGCGCTCCTTCAGGAGGCCGCCGACGCCGGTGATGGTGCCGCCGGTGCCGACGCCGGAAATCAGCGCATCGACCTTGCCGTCGCAATCGCGCCAGATCTCTTCCGCCGTGGTCTTGCGGTGATAGGCGGCGTTGGACGGGTTCTTGAACTGTTGCGGCATGACGCTGCCGGGAATCTCGCGCAGCAATTCCTCCGCACGGGCGATGGCACCCGACATGCCGCGCGCGGCTGGCGTCAGTTCCAGCTCGGCACCCAGCAGCCGCAGCATCTTGCGGCGCTCGACCGACATGCTCTCCGGCATGGTGAGGATGCAGCGATAGCCCTTGGCGGCGGCGATGAAAGCGAGCGCGATGCCGGTATTGCCGCTGGTCGGCTCGATGATGGCGCCGCCCGGCTGCAGGCGACCGTTATTCTCCAACCATTCGATCATGGCGAAGCCGAGCCGGTCCTTGACCGAGGCCAGCGGGTTGAAGAACTCACATTTGCCGAGCAGCTCGGCGCCGACATTCTCGGTCTTGGCCAGCTTGGTGAGGCGCACCAGCGGCGTCGCGCCAATCGTCTCCATGAGATTGTCGTAAATGCGGCCGCGGAAATGCACGGGTTCGCTGCTCATGATCGGTCCTTTCCTGCTGCTCCGAAGGGGATGGGCGGAGCTTCGTTGCTATATGGGTTCAAATACTGAAATCGAGGCGGGCGGCGGCATCGGTGCGGATGCCGGCCTGCTGCGCCTTCTGGCAGAGGTCTTCCATGGTGACGGAATCAAGCTCGTCCAGCATCTTCTGCTGCAGGTCGCGCCACATCGGGCGCACGACTTCCAGGCCGACCCGCGACCCGCTTGCGGTCTCGATGGTATCGGGGGTGCCTTCGAACTGGCGCACGGCGCGGACGATCTCACCGATGGTGATGCGCCGGCGCTCGCGGCCCAGCAGAT
>DATMUQ010000688.1:0-4358 GCA_035563795.1 Terriglobales bacterium
CGCCCCGTCCCACCGGCTTCCGCTCATCGCGGCATGTCTCAATGCCAGTAATGACCGCCACCGCCATAGCCACCACCGCCATAGCCACCACCGCCGTAACCGCCACCACCGTAGCCGCCGCCATACGAATGACCCCAATAGCCATGCGAGTGCTCGTAATAGCCGCCGCCGGCCGGATAGACCACGCAGCCAGCCAGCGTCACCAGCAGCGACAGGGCAGCGACGGGAACGCCAATGCGACGCAACAAGGTAAGCATGATGTGCCTCTCTATCGAAAGGTGTCACGACCGACACCTGACAATGGCACGTACCGGCAAGCCACTTCCTGCTGGCTGCGGCCTTCACATTCACTTGACGTAGTTGCCGAGCCGGGGAGGACGCGCACGCGGTGATTGTTCACTCGCGCGTTATCGCAGACGGCTGTCCGGGAGGCAGCAAATGGGATGTCGAGGAATGGGAATGGTGGGCGATGACGGACTCGAACCGCCGACATCTTCGGTGTAAACGAAGCGCTCTACCAACTGAGCTAATCGCCCGATCCGCATCACAGGCCGGTGAACCGGCCGGTTGGAGGCCGGTGTTTTCCCGCGATCATCCGGCCGAAAATGAAACCGGCCGCTCCCCTGGGGAACGGCCGGACATCATCACAAGAAGACCCGCCGGTCAAGCGGCGATCATCTGGCGCCGATCAGTTGACGGCGTCCTTCAGGCCCTTGCCGGCCTTGAACTTCGGCTGCTTCGACGCCGGAATGATGATCTCTTCGCCGGTGCGCGGATTGCGGCCCTTCGACTTCTCACGCTTTGAAACGCTGAAGGTGCCAAAGCCAACCAGGCGCACTTCGTGATCCTTCTTCAACGCCTTGGTGACGGCATCGAAAACGGCATCAACGGCACGAGCAGCATCGGTTTTGGAAAGACCCGTATCTTCCGCAACTTCAGCCACCAGATCATTCTTATTCACGGAAACCCCCTATCAGGCGATGAATTAAACACGCAGCAATATGCGACGAAGCGCGGATTTTAGTGCCCGGCATAAAAGGGCGTCAATGAAAGAACCGCGCTTATCCCCAGGATAATCGCGGTTCTGGAAGGCTTATTGATCTATTGATCGCAAGTCTCGGCAAATTTGATGCAATCATCGCCGTAGCGATGATTGCATCCTGTCCGGCTCACGGCTTCGCGATCATCATTACATCCATCAACGTGCTTCGCCTTTAGAAAAGGCGATTGCGTCAATGGGTAACGACGGTGCGATCGTCGTCCTGATTCGTCGAAGCGACGGGCTCAACCTCGGCCGGCTCGATCCATTCGATCGGCGTCAGCGGCTTCGTCAAAGCATGCTTCAACACTTCATCCACCGAAGACACCGGAATGATCTGCAGACTGCGCTTCACATTCTCCGGAATCTCCGCCAGATCCTTCTCATTCTCCTGCGGGATCAAGGCCGTCTTGATGCCGGCACGCAACGCCGCCAGCAGCTTTTCCTTCAAACCGCCGATCGGCAGCACACGACCACGCAAGGTGACCTCGCCGGTCATCGCCACGTCGCGACGTACCTGAATGCCGGTGAGGACCGAAACGATGGTCGTCACCATGGCGATACCCGCAGAGGGGCCGTCCTTGGGCGTCGCACCTTCCGGCACGTGCACGTGGATGTCCTTCTTGTTGAAGATCGTCGGCTTGATGCCGAACTCGACGGCACGCGACTTCACGTAGGATTCCGCCGCCTGCACCGATTCCTTCATCACGTCGCCGAGCTTGCCGGTGGCGATCACGCGGCCCTTGCCGGGCACCGTCACCGCTTCGATCGTCAGGATCTCGCCGCCGACTTCCGTCCAGGCCAGACCGGTGACGACGCCGACCATATCCTCGGCCTCCGCCTCGCCGTAGCGGAACTTCCGCACGCCGGCATATTTGGCGAGGTTGCGACGATTGATCGTCACCTTCTTGAGACTCTTGAGCAGGATCTCCTTCAGCGACTTGCGCGCCAGATTGGCAATCTCACGCTCAAGACTACGGACACCGGCCTCACGCGTATAGTAGCGCACGAGGTCTCGGATCGCGTCTTCCGAGAGCACCCATTCGCTCTTCTTCAGGCCATGATCCTTCATCGTCTTGTCGATCAGATGCCGCTTGGCGATCTCGACCTTCTCATCCTCGGTGTAACCCGAGAGCCGGATGATCTCCATGCGATCGAGCAACGGCTGCGGCATGCGCAGGCTGTTGGCGGTCGTCACGAACATCACGTCGCTCAAGTCGTAATCGACCTCAAGATAGTGGTCGTTGAAGTTGATGTTCTGCTCCGGATCCAAGACCTCCAGCAAGGCCGAGGACGGATCACCCCGCCAATCGGCGCCGAGTTTGTCGATCTCGTCCAAGAGGAACATCGGGTTCGACGACTTCGCCTTCTTCATCGCCTGGATGATCTTGCCCGGCATCGAGCCGATATAGGTCCGGCGGTGACCGCGGATCTCAGCTTCGTCACGCACGCCACCGAGGCTGATGCGCACGAAGTTGCGACCGGTCGCCTTGGCGATCGACTTGCCCAGCGAGGTCTTACCGACACCCGGCGGGCCGACGAGGCACAGGATCGGGCCCTTCATCTTCTTCTGGCGCAGCTGCACGGCGAGATATTCAAGGATGCGTTCCTTGACCTTCTCGAGACCATAATGGTCGTCGTTGAGGATCTTCTCGGCGTGCTTGATGTCCTTCTTGACCTTGGTCGGCTTGGCCCAGGGAATCGACAGCAGCCAATCGAGGTAGTTGCGCACGACCGTTGCTTCCGCCGACATCGGGCTCATGGTGCGCAGCTTCTTCGCCTCGGCCTGGGCCTTTTCACGGGCTTCCTTGCTGAGCTTGGTCTTCTTGATGCGCTCTTCGATTTCGGCAACTTCGTCCTTGCCGTCCTCGCCTTCGCCGAGCTCCTTCTGAATGGCCTTCATCTGCTCATTCAGATAGTACTCGCGCTGGGTCTTCTCCATCTGCCGCTTCACACGGCTGCGGATGCGCTTCTCGACCTGCAGCACGCCAATCTCGCCTTCCATGAAGGCATAGACGCGCTCAAGACGCTCGGAGACCGACTGGACTTCCAGCAGCTCCTGCTTGTCGTTGATCTTGAGGCCGAGATGCGAGGCAACCGTGTCAGCCAGCTTCGACGGATCGTCGATCTGGTTGACCGAGACCAGCACCTCCGGCGGGATCTT
This sequence comes from Terriglobales bacterium, assembly GCA_035563795.1. Taxonomy (GTDB): domain Bacteria; phylum Pseudomonadota; class Alphaproteobacteria; order Dongiales; family Dongiaceae; genus Dongia_B. The sequence goes on from DATMUQ010000688.1 coordinate 3,204, forward strand.
CTTGTTGAGCTTGATATACTGCTCGAACTGCGAGATCACCGAACGCGCCAGCGCTTCGACTTCCTTGCCTTCATTGACGGTATCCGCCATCGGCACGGCTTCGGCGATGAAGAAAGTGTCGCTGTCGACGAAACGCTGGATCACGGCGCGGTGGCCGCCTTCGACCAGAACCTTGACCGTACCATCGGGCAGCTTCAGGAGCTGCAGGACGGTGCCAACGGTACCGACATTGTAGATATCCGCCGATGTCGGGTCGTCCTGCGCCGCGTTCTTCTGGGTGACGAGCAGGATCTGCTTATCATCCTTCATCACGTCTTCGAGCGCGCGCACGGACTTCTCGCGACCAACGAAAAGCGGCACGATCATGTGCGGAAAGACGACGATGTCACGCAGCGGCAGAACCGGATATTGCGTCGATGTTTGCGATTCCTGCATGATTCTTCCAATCGTTAAAGGTCAGGGGGAGTCTACCCCCTCGCTGTCCAAGACCGCAACCTTCAGGCCCATTCACCCCAAGTATTGTGATGAATGCCTGTCGGTATCCGGCCTAATAATGTCGTAAATAGCAGCGGTCGGATTGACCGAGCCAGAATGACGCGGAAGAGCCGCTTCACCTTTTGAAATGTGGCGATCGATCTCAGTCGATCCCCACCCTGGCAGCACTGTTAACATGTTGGCGATGTGCCGACGTCCTTCAAGATCTCAACCCGCGTTACTACGCAATCCCCGGGCCAAGCGGCGCTCGCGGCGGCAGCTACATAACATGGTTAAAGACAACGGGAGGGTGGCAGGCGATGACACGCCGATAGCTTGCAAGAATGCCCGGTTTATCAAGCTTGTAGCCGCTGCGAGAAGGCGCAAGCGGTGGCGAAATCCGGATCACGGCGAGATCTGTCTGCGTGACGGCCGTCACGCGGGCCGGCAATCTCGCCGCCCCAAAAACAAAACCGGCACTGCCAACGCAGTGCCGGTATGCAAAACATGCCTGGTAGAAGCGGCGCTGACTTAGGCGCCCGCTCCGACATCGCCGCGGCGATCGGTGTAAATGTAGAGCGGCTTTGCGCCACCCTCGACCACTTCACGGCTGATCACGATACCTTCAACGCCATCGAGGCCCGGGAGCTCGAACATCGGCTCCAGCAGGATCGCTTCCAT
>DATMUQ010000689.1:0-2144 GCA_035563795.1 Terriglobales bacterium
CCGCCGATCGGGAACCAGCCGAGATAGACCGCGAAGAAATAGAGCAGCAGCAGGCCGAGCAGGAAGGCGGGCATGGAGACGAAGACGAAGGTCATCGCCATGATCGCCTGGTCGAGCGTGGAATTGCGGCGCAAGGCGGCGATCAACCCGAAGGTGAGGCCGAGAATGAGTTCGAAGAAAATCGAGCCGACCATCAAGAGGGCCGTCGCCGGCAGGCGCGGGAAGACGAGATCGACAACCTGGCTGCGCTGCAGATAGGAGCGCCCGAGATCGCCCTGCAGCAGATGCCAGAGATAGCGGCCATATTGCTGCCAGATCGGCAGATTAAGCCCGAGCTGCTCACGCACACGCTGCACCTGCTCGACACTGGCGGTGCGGCCCGCCACCTGGCGCGCCGGGTCGGCCGGCAACAGATAGAGCAAAGCGAAGGTGATGATGCTGACGCCGAGCAGGATCAGCAAAGCCTGGATGAGGCGGCGTAGAATATAAGCAGGCATCAGTGCCGTCCCCGCAAGGTTGGATCGAGAATATCGCGCAAGGCATTGCCCAGCAGGTTGAAGGACAGCGCCAGCACGGCGATGACGATGCCGGGATAGAAGACCAGCCAGGGGAAGCTTTGGAAGTAGCTCTGATTCTCGTTGATCATGCCGCCCCAGCTCGGGGTCGGCGGCTGCACGCCGACGCCGAGATAGGAGAGTGCCGCTTCCAAGAGCACCGTCGTCGCGATACCGAGCGTCGCCCAGCAGGTGATGGTGGGAATGAGATGCGGCAGGATGTGGCGGAACAGGATGCGGAAGGTGCTGGCGCCGATGCTGCGCTCGGCGGTGACATATTCACGTTCCGAGAGCGAGGTGGTTTCCGTGTAAAGCACGCGGGCGATCTGCACCCAGTTCACCATCGAGATGACGATGACGACGATCCACAGGCTGGGGCGGAAAATCGCCGCCAGCACGATCGCCAGCAGCAGCGAGGGAAAGGCCATCATCAGATCGGTGAAGCGCATCAGCGTGGCACCGAACCAGCCGCGCAGGAAGCCGGCAGTGACGCCGATCAAGGCACCGATCGCGATGGCGATGCCATTGGCAAGGATGCCGATGATCAGCGAGGCGCGGGCACCATAGATAAGGCGCGAGAGGAGATCGCGGCCGAGGAGATCGGTGCCGAGCCAGAAATGGCTGTTCGGTGCCAGCGGCTCACCAATATCGGTGAGACCGTCAGCCAGCTGATCTTCCGGTGAATAGGGCGCCAGCCAAGGCGCGAAAATAGCCGCCAGAACGATGACGGCAATGAGCAACAATCCAAGCAGCGCCAGCTTGCGCTTCAGCAATTCCCTGATGATGTACATATATACGTCCGAACCCCCGCGATGCTCCGGCCACATGAAAGGCCTCGAGCATGCATGACCCACATTCAATTCGATACCAAGCCACACGGGAGGGGTGCGGGCGATTGGTATACAGATGACCGAGCGGCAGCATAGGAGCAAACGCAGCCGGTATCAACGTGACTCGATGACAATCGCGCTTATTCCCCAGGTATAACGGTCATCATTCCCACGCCGCGTGTCTGGATCAGTTGAGCGGCCAGTGATGGGGGGGCTGAAAGGCGCCGGAGCAATGGAAAACGGCCGTTCCGCGCCCTCAATTCTCAGGAGGGGCGGAACGGCCGAACCGGTATCAAAAATGAAGACCCGCTTGCGGCAGGTCGCCGTCAGCGGGCGTTGGGAAAGCGGACGGGCCGCATCAGGAAGGCCGGCATGTGATCGCCAAAGGCCAGCACCGGACGGTCATCGTCGTGATCCCGATGGTGATCCCGGTCGCGGCCAGCCGCGCGGCGTTCATGGCGGTTCTGCTGGCGCACGGGTTCCAACGGCGCCGGCTTCGCCGGCGGTGTCACCGGCGCAGCGGTGGTCGATTCCAGCTGCTCATGGCGATGCAGGGCAGTGCTCGGATGCGGAATGGCCGCGTCGATGATGGCTTCGGCCGGAGTCGCTGCACTTTCGCCATCCGGGCGCCGCTTGCCACGGCGCCGGCGCGATCCGTCGCCCTTCGCGTTGTTAACCGGTGCGGCGCCGACTGGCGCGGTCGTTTCGGCGGTCGGCTGGACGGCAACCGGGCCGGCGATCTGGTCGCTACCGCTGCGGT
>DATMUQ010000690.1:0-7592 GCA_035563795.1 Terriglobales bacterium
CGACCAGACATCGGCATAGATGGCATCGGCACCCTCGACGCCTTCGGCAACCCGGTTGGTGACGATGATGCGGCCGCCGCGATGCTCGGCCTCGCCCCGCAATTCCTCGAGATAGCGGGCTTCCGGTTCCAGGCCCGGCGGCGACACCACAGCGACGGTCATGCCGACCTTCATCGCCACCTTCATCAGCGAGGCGCAGACATTGCCCCGGCCATGGCCGAGGAAGGCCAGCTTGGCGCCGGCGGGATCGATGCCGCTTTCCACCAGGGTCATCAGATCGGCGATCACCTGGGTCGGATGATCCTGGTCGGTCATGGCATTCCAGACCGGAATGTCGAGATGGCGGTCGAGTTCCTGCAGCATCGCCGTGTCGGTGCAGCGGATGACGGCGAGATCGAACATGCGCGAGAGCACGCGGGCGATGTCGCGCAGGCTCTCCTTGCTGCCGAAGCGGATCTCCTTCGGATCGAGGAGATGCGGATGGCCGCCGCAATCCAGCGTGGCGATGGAAAAGGCGCAACGGGTGCGGAAGGAGGGCCGCAGGAAGATCAGCGCCACGTGGCGGTCCGCCATGCTGCGGCGATTGGCGAGGCCGCGCCGTCGCGTCGCCTTCAGGAACAGCGCCTCGTCGACGATCTCCATCACTTCCGTGCCGCTGATCTCATCGAGGGTGATGAGATTGCGACCGAGCAAACCGTTCCAGCGGCGCGTTGCGGCAGTTTTTGCCACCCGCGATTTCTGCACCACAGACATGACCATCTCCCCTTGGTGACATCCCGATGACATCTAAGGCTGGTGATGGACCCCGCAGCGCCGACCCCCGATACGCTATCGGTTGATCGACCCGATATCAGAGCCGCCTGGCGCAAAGCGCCTCGACAGCGTCCGAAAGCTCCGACCCAGCCTCTTCTTCCTCGTCACGCTGGCTCCTGGTGCAAGTCCCAGGCCAGTTAAGGTTAATGGATTACTAAGATCCACACCTTGACACAGATCAGCAAGCCCGTCTTTTGCCGGCACAGCATGGGAAAGCGGCGGCCGGGAATGCCCCGGGCCGCCGCCAATGTGTCGTACAGATGATGAAGCCAAGGGAATACGGCTACTTATGGCAGCCGGCACTGCGGGCCGCATACGCGTATATTCAGCGGCCCTGTGCCGCAAGAACCGGGCGGCACAGAGCCGCTGGTGCGATACATGTCCTGGGATACAATCCGGATCGCTTTGGACCTGGCATCCCCGCTGCAAGTTGGTTGGCCGATGAAAAAACGCATGAAGAGCAAGTCGAACTCCTCCAGCAAGCGAAACGAAATGCTTGCAAGTCTGCTCGTGGCTTTTTGGCCGGCTCTATTTCTGATTGTTGCCGTGATTCTGAAGACGAGATACGGCGCAGTTGGCAACCTGATCGGTCAATATCTCTTTTGGCTCAGCCCTCTCATGCTCGTAGTCGGAGTTCTGGTCTGGCATAAGCGGAAGCTATATGCGGAAAAACAGCATCAAGAGCGGGACGCAGACCGCTGAAGCAACGCTACGGCCCACTCTTGTCTCTCTACTCCGCCGCCACCTGCGCCGCCCCCAATTGCCGTGAGACCAGCCTGGCATAGAGACCGGCTTGCGCCATCAGCTGGTCGTGGCTGCCGGTTTCCATCACCCGGCCCTGTCGGGGAAGACAACCAGATCAGCCGTGCGGATGGTGGACAGGCGGTGCGCGATGACGATGGTCGTGCGATCGGCCTGCAGGCGGTCGAGCGCCGCACGTACCGCCTGCTCGCTGAGGGCATCGAGATGCGAGGTCGCCTCGTCGAGGATCAGCACCGGTGCGTCCTTGAGGAAGGCCCGCGCGATGGCGACGCGCTGACGCTGGCCGCGTGATCTCGCCGATTGCGCATAAATCCATACTCACAAGAACGCACAATCCATCGGTTGCTTCAGGGTCTAGCGAAGAATAATGATTTCTTAATCACGCTCTCATATTTCTGTTGACCCAATGGGAAGACAGGAACTCAAGTTGGCCAACCAGAAACTATGGCGGCGGAGACGGCGTATTCTAAAATCGCTTGGCCGCAAATCACGCTCATCGACCCGTTTCTTCTACCTAAAAACCGAACATATAAGCGATATCATTAGTACCCAATGTTATTTTGGTAGAACAGAGGGACGAGTTTACGTCGTTGATAGACAGCGCTCTCTCTGCACCTGCAGAGATAAAAAGCAGGTCGACCCAGGTCACATATATTTTGTCGGTAAGGCGACGCGCATCTTTAGACGCCATAGATGGTGGGGTCTCCACGCTCTTTCAAAATTTCTCTGTAGCCAATATGTGGCCCCAGATGGCGACATCATCTTTGATAACCCGAGGGTAAGAAAGCTAACGCTAGCCAACCAAGTTCATACAGTGGTTACGATCGATAATGCGCGAATAGAACAAGCCCCTACATACTGGAAATGGCTGGGGAAAATTCGAAAGACGATACAAATTTGTCTCGTCGATTTCCCTTTGACCCTTGGCCTCTTTGGGCTCCCCTTTCACCGCTTTTATATGCCTTATCTCGTTGAAAATTACACTGCCGAGCAATTCATAGGCGGCCTCAGCCTGGGTATTGCGCTCATGACCACATTGTTATTCGGCTGGTGGACAATTGAACCTCGCATCTATGGTCTAAGTGAGCGTTTGTCCGCTCGATCTACACCGTGTAGCTGACAAACGCTCAGCTACTATGACGCCGCCATTTTTTAAGCTTCCTCGCTCGAAAAATAGCACCCCCATATTGCACACAATATAGCGATATAGTCGGCCCGCTACGCCGCCACCTGCGCCGCCCCCAATTGCCGTGAGACCAGCCTGGCATAAAGACCGGCTTGCGCCATGAGCTGATCGTGGCTGCCGGCTTCCATCACCTGGCCCTGATCGAGGACGACAATCAGATCAGCCGTGCGGATGGTCGACAGGCGGTGCGCAATGACGATGGTCGTGCGATCGGCCTGCAGGCGGTCGAGCGCCGCACGTACCGCCTGTTCGCTGATGGCATCGAGATGCGAGGTCGCCTCGTCGAGGATCAGCACCGGGGCATCCTTGAGGAAGGCCCGCGCGATGGCGACACGCTGGCGCTGGCCGCCGGAAAGGCTGGTGCCACGCTCGCCGACCGGCGCCTCCAATCCTTCGGGCAAGGCTTCGACCAGATCCTCGAGGGCGGCATGGCGGATCGCTTCCATCAATTCCGTCTCGCTCGCCTCTGGCCGAGCGATCATGATGTTGCGCCGCAGGCTGTCATTGAAGAGATAGGTGTCCTGGGCGACGAGCGCGATGCGACGCCTGAGATCGTCGAGCTTGTAGTCGCGCAGATCATGGCCATCGAGCCGGATGATGCCGCGATCGGCATCCCAGAAGCGCATCAGCAATTGCGCCGTCGTCGTCTTGCCGGCGCCCGACATGCCGACCAAAGCCACGGTCCTGCCGGCCGGGATGGTCAGCGTAACATCATTGAGCGCCAGGCGGTTCTGGCCGGGATAAGCGAAGCTCACCTGATCCAGCACCAGCTCGGCGACACCGTGCCGTTGCACGAAGGCGGTCGAGCGACGGGCTTCGATTGCGACACCAATACCATCGGTCAGCGGCACCGGCTCGTTGAAGAGGCCGTAGAGGCGCCGCGTAGCGCCGAGCGTATCGGCGAGCTGGCGGCCGACCTGGGCGATCTCGGAGACCGGCAGGAAAGCCGCCATGGCGAGGATGGTGAGCAGCGGCAGCAGCCCCGCATCGACCTTGCTTTGCTGCGAGAGATAGGCACCCGTCACCACCACGGCGAGGCCGCCGAGGCCGGTGAAGATTTCCAGCAGGCTCGCCTGCAGGGTGAGCTCGCGGAAGAAGGGCAAGCGCAGCGCGATCTGCCGGTCGGAGAGACGGTCGAGCCGGGCCCCGAAACTTTCTTCCTGCTGGAAGGCGACGATCTCGCCCAGACCCTGCACGCCGTCCACCGCCACGGCACCGAATTCACCGGTGGCCTCGCGCGCCGCCGAACCCAGGCGGTCGCTGCGCTTGCGCATTAGGAACGGACACAGGGCAACGAGCACCAGGAAGGGCAGCAGCGAGAGCGCGATCCAGGGGCTGACCATCGCCAGCACCGCCAGCACCACCGCCGGCACCAGCACCGCGACGAAGGCCGGCGCCACGGTATGGGCGAAGAAATACTCGACCAGTTCGACGTCATTGGTGACAAGCGCCATAAGATCGCCGGTGCGCCGCCGGGTGAGATAGGCCGGGGCCAATTGGTCGAGCTTGCGGAAGACAGCGATGCGGAGCTCGGCCAGCAGGCGGAAGGCCATGTCATGGGCGACCCAGCTTTCCAGCCAATGAACGAGACCAGACAGGGGCGCCAGGGCCGCCAGGACCCAAAGCCAGGCTGTGTAATCGGCCCCGTTCTTCAGGTCGCGGAGGGCAAGCGCGCTGCAGACACCGATGCCGATGAAGAAGATGACGCGCAGCACGCCGAAGAGGAAGGTCAAGGTCAGCTTGCTCTTCCAGGGCATGACGAGACGCATGAGTTCAGTGACAAGCTGCCACCAGGTCAGCCCCTCGGCCTTGATGATGCCCTCCGTCACCTGCTTCAGTGCGAGCGGCGCGCCGACGATGCCTTCGGCCGGCCGGCTTGCCACGGCTTCTTCTGTCGATGCCGCATCCGATGTCGCGTCATCGGCCATGAACCCGGCGGCATTGTCCTTGACCTGCTCCGCCATCAGCCGGGCATAGATGCCGCCCTTCTGCAGCAGTGCTGCATGCGTGCCGCTTTCAGCGACACGGCCCTGGTCGAGCACCAGGATACGGTCGCAATCGATGATGCTGGAGAGGCGGTGGGCGAGGATCAGCGTGGTCCGGCCCTGCATCAGGCGGTCGAGCGCCGCTTGGATGACGGCCTCGTTCTCGGCATCGACCGCCGACAGTGCCTCGTCCAAAACCAGGATCGGCGCATCGCGCAGCAAGGCCCTTGCGATGGCGACGCGCTGGCGCTGGCCGCCGGAGAGCTTGATGCCTTTCTCGCCGATCAGCGTGTCATAGCCCTGGGGCAGACCGGCGATGAAGTCGTCGATATTGGCGGCGCGGGCAGCGGCGATCACGTCAGCATCACTCGCCTCCGGCCGGCCCATGCGGATGTTCTCGCCGATCGTGCCGTGGAACAGGAAGGTGTCCTGGTTGACGACGGCGATCAGGCGGCGGATCTCGGCGAAAGGCAAGGTCGTGAGATCGCGGCCGCCGATGCAGATGCGGCCCTGATCCGGATCATAGAAGCGCAGCAGCAGGCGCACGATCGAGGACTTGCCGCCGCCCGAGCCGCCGACCACGCCGATGCGCTCGCCCGGGCGGATGGTGAAATCGAGACCGCCATGGATATCGCGCCGCGTCCCTGGATAACGAAAGCGCACCTGCTCGAAAGCAATGCCCATCTCTGAAGCAGAATTGGGCGAAAGCGGCGGTACCTGTGCCGGTTGCGGCGCATCCGCGACCAGCGGCTCGGCATCGAGGATCTGGTAGATGCCTTGGGCCGCAGACATGCCGACCATGCCTTGATGCAGCACGCTGCGCAGCTCGCGCATCGGCCGATAGACCTCGACACCCAGCATGAGGATGACGAGCAGGCCGGAGAGCGACATCAACCCGCCTTCGACCCGCCAGGCACCCAGCGCCAAAGCCGCGGCAGCACCACAGGCGATCGATGAATCGGTGATGCCGCGTGCCGCCGAATTGGTGGCCAGCACCCACATGGTGCGGCGGAACAATGTCTCCGCCTCGCTCTGCAGCTTGGCGGCGCGCGACTTGCTCTGGCCGAAAGCCTTCAGCGTGGCGATGCCCTGGATGGAATCCAGGAACTCGGCGGCGAAGCTGGCATAGGCTTCCTGGCGCTTGAGCGAGGCGGCGCTGTCCTTCTTGTGCCAGAGGCCGGGTGCGAAGAGCGCGATCAGGGCAAAGGCCAGCATCACTAGAGCGACGGGGACATCGATCCAGGCGATCGCAAGGAAGATCAGCGCCGGGGTCAGCAAGGCGATGAGGAATTGCGGCAGGAACTGGCCGAAATAGGTCTCCAGCTGCTCGACGCCATCGATCAGCGACAAAGTGAGCGCGCCGGAACGCTGGCGCGCGATGGTGCCGGGACCGAGGGCGGCGATCTTATCATAGATGATGCGGCGCAAGCTCTTCTGCACCCGCGCCGCCGTCTCATGGGCAACGATGGCGCGGTAATGCTCGGCAACACCGCGCAGGATCATCAAGGCGGCGATGCCGACGATCGGCCAGCTCAGGTCCATGAGGCTGCGCCCGGCGAAGACCTCACCGATCAGCCAGCCCAGCAGCGCGAGGCGCGCGACACCGACCGCCACGGAGACCAACCCCACCGCAACAGCGGCGACAATGCGCCCGCGCATCCCGTGGGTGAAACTGAACAGGCGTTTCTCGATATGCATGATGCCGTTTCCGTTCTTGTTGTTATGGTGCCGCTATGCCGCGCGGCTTTATTTGTTCGGTCTATCGATAAGGCTCGTCGCTTGGCCGCCGAAGACCTCCAACTCCCCCGAGCGCTCTAACTCTGCCTTCGCCCCCCTCACCCCGACCCTCTCCCCGCTCTCGTGGGGCGAGGGAGAAGGCCGGCCGAGGCTCTCACCGCAGGGACCTCATCTCTTTTGCTTGCTCCCTCGCCCCCCTGGGGAGAGGGTCGGGGTGAGGGGCAAAACTGCTCGCTACCGGCTAAGCAAAAGGGGTGGGCGGCGGCGAAATCTCATTGCGAACCACTTGCAAAAAGGATTTTACGCCGAACTAATTTGTCCGCCATTCGACAAATTGGAAAAGCCGCCGTACATTTTTGTACAGCGGGAGACGCCCGGATTTCGGTTAGAAATCTGGGCAGTAGAAACTCGGCCGGTTGGCGGTGAAGGACGGCGTGACATGAACGGCATGAACGCAGACTGGGACGATCTCCGGGTGTTCCTGACCCTGGCGCGCGAGGGCAGCCTGACCGCGGCGGCGAAGAAGCTGGATGTCAGCCATCCCACCATTGCGCGGCGGGTGAAGTCGCTGGAGGAAGCCATCGGTGCGCGGTTGTTCGACCGCCTGCCCGACCGCTTCGTCATCACCCCGGCCGGGGAGGAATTGCTGGCCGATGCCCAGGTGATGGAGCGGGCCGCCGAATCCATTCATCGCCGCAGCGCCAATCTCGGCGATACCGCCCATGGCGTCGTGCGCATTTCCGCCGGCGAGGCGATGAGCGGTTATCTCGCGGGCAACCTACCGCGTTTGCGCGACAACCTGAACTGCATCGAATTCGAGCTCACCTCCAGTCATCTCCTCGCCAATCTCTCACGCCGCGAGGCCGATCTGATGATCCGCGAAGCGGTGCCGGATCTCGCCAGCATCGTGACGCGCAAGCTCGGTGCCGCCGCCTATGCCATCTATGGCCGCGCCGGCGCCGTGCCGGAGAAGATGACAACGAAGCAGCTGCGCGAGATGACCTGGATCGGCTTCGATGACGACCATGCCTATATGCCGGGCCAGGCCTGGATCCGCGATCTGCTGGCGGGAAACGGCGGCGCGAGCGGCAGTAGCGATGGAAGCGCCA
>DATMUQ010000691.1:0-4807 GCA_035563795.1 Terriglobales bacterium
CCAGGTTCTGGCCAAGCCGGGTTCGATCACCCCGCACACCAAGTTCAAGGCGGAAGCCTATATTCTGACCAAGGAAGAGGGTGGCCGTCATACGCCGTTCTTCACCAACTACCGTCCGCAGTTCTACTTCCGGACGACCGACGTGACCGGCATGGTCGCGCTGCCGGAAGGCACGGAGATGGTGATGCCCGGTGACAACATTGCGATGACGGTGCAGCTGATTGCCCCGATCGCCATGGATGAAGGCCTGCGCTTCGCCATCCGCGAGGGCGGTCGTACCGTCGGCGCCGGCGTCGTCGCCAGCATCATCGAGTAAAGAACAAAGGTAAATGGTTGCTGGCGCCGGGGCATTCGGCGCCCGGTGCCGGCAAACTGAAGGACGATAAGATGGATAGTCAAAATATCCGGATCCGCCTGAAGGCGTTTGATCATCGCGTGCTCGATCAGTCGACGGGCGAGATCGTGAGCACGGCGAAGCGGACTGGTGCGCAGGTGCGTGGCCCGATCCCCCTGCCGACGCGTTTGGAAAAGTTCACCGTGAACCGCTCGCCGCACATCGACAAGAAGAGCCGCGAGCAGTTCGAAATTCGCACCCACAAGCGCCTGCTGGACATCGTCGATCCGACGCCGCAGACCGTGGACGCGTTGATGAAGCTTGATCTCGCCGCCGGTGTCGACGTCGAGATCAAGTTGAAGAATTAAGGAGCGGGACGATGCGTACGGGTCTGATCGCCCAGAAATTGGGCATGAGCCGCATCTTCGCAGAAAGCGGCGCGCATGTGCCGGTGACGGTTCTCAAGGTTGAGAGCTGCCAGGTCGTCGAAGTGCGGACGGAAGAGAAGCATGGCTACAACGCCGTGCAGCTCGGCGTCGGTACCGCCAAGGTCAAGAACGTCTCGAAGGCCGAGCGCGGCCGTTTCGCCAAGGCGAAGGTCGAGCCGAAGAAGAAGCTGGTTGAGTTCCGCGTCGCCAAGGACGCCCTGCTGGAAGTCGGCGCCGAATTGTCGGTGACGCATTTCCTCGCCGGTCAGTTTGTCGACGTCACGGCGAACAGCATCGGTAAGGGTTTCGCCGGTGCGATGAAGCGCTGGAACTTCGGTGGTCTGCGTGCCTCGCACGGTGTCTCCGTGTCGCACCGCAGCCATGGTTCGACTGGTAACCGTCAGGATCCGGGCCGTACGTTCCCGGGCAAGAAGATGGCGGGTCATCTGGGCGACGAACGCGTCACCACGCAGAACCTGAAGATCGTCGCCACCGACGAAGCTCAGGGTCTGATCATGGTGCAGGGTTCGGTGCCTGGTCACGAAGGTTCCTTCGTGCTGGTGCGCGACGCCGTCAAGCGCGCGCGCCCGAAGGATGCACCGTATCCGGCGGCCATCAAGGCCAAGTCGGAAGCGGCAGCGTAAGGTAGGGATGATCGGTCATGAAACTCAAGGTTACCGATATCGATAACAAGGCAGTCGGCGAGGTCGAAATCGACGACGCCGTGTTTGCCGACATCTTCGGCCGCGAAGTCCGCAAGGATCTCCTCGCTCGTGCCGTGAACTGGCAGTTGGCCAAGCGCCGTGCCGGCACGCACAAGACCAAGGAGATCGGCGACGTCCAGGGTACGACGAAGAAGCCGTACGGTCAGAAGGGCACGGGTAATGCTCGCCAGGGTTCGCTGCGTTCGCCGCAGTTCCGTGGCGGCGCCACCATTTTCGGTCCGGTTCCGCGCAGCCATGCGCATGACCTGCCGAAGAAGGTGCGCAAGCTCGCGCTGAAGACCGCGCTGTCGGCCAAGCAGGCCGAAGGCAAGCTGATCATCTGGTCGGGCGCCGATGCCGGCGGCAAGACCAAGGATCTGTCGGCCAAGATCGGCAAGCTCGGCTGGAAGTCGGTCCTGGTGATCGACGGCACCGAGGTGAACGAGAAGTTCGCCCTGGCTGCCCGCAACATTCCGGGCGTCGACGTGCTGCCGCAGCAGGGCGCCAATGTGTACGACATCCTCCGTCGCGATACCCTGGTCCTCACCAAGGGCGCGGTGGAATCTCTGGTGGAGCGTTTGAAATGAGCCGCGCACGACGCATGGTCACGCCGGTGGTGAAGTTGAGCGAGAGCGCTATGTTCGAGCTCATCCGCCGTCCCGTCGTTACCGAAAAGAGCACGCTGGGCTCGCAGCATAATCAAGTGACCTTCAAGGTGCCGCTGGATGCCAGCAAGCCGGAGATCAAGGCTGCGGTCGAAGGCGTTTTCAAGGTCAAGGTGACCGCGGTGAACACCCTGCGCGTCGAAGGCAAGCAGAAGGTCTTCCGCGGCAACCGGGGCAAGCGCGCCGATTATAAGAAGGCGGTGGTGACGTTGGCCGAAGGCAACACCATCGACGTGACGACGGGAGTCTAAGCGATGGCGTTGAAAACTTATAAGCCGACATCTGCGGGCGTTCGCCATCTGGTGACCGTTGATCGCTCGGAACTGCACAAGGGTAAGCCCGTCAAGGCGCTGACCGAAGGCAAGACCAAGAGCGGCGGCCGCAACAATTATGGCCGTTTGGTATCGTTCCGGAAGGGCGGCGGTCACAAGCAGCGCTATCGTCTGGTCGACTTCAAGCGCGGCAAGTTCGATATGGCCGCGATCGTCGAGCGTCTGGAATACGATCCGAACCGTACGGCGTTCATCGCCCTCATCAAGTATGAGGACGGCGAGCTTGCCTACATCCTGGCGCCGCAGCGTTTGAAGGCGGGCGACACGGTCGTCTCCGGCGAGCGCGTCGACGTCAAGCCGGGCAATGCGATGCCGCTGAAGAACATTCCGGTCGGCACCATCGTCCACAACGTCGAGCTGAAGCCCGGCAAGGGCGGCCAGATGGCCCGCGCCGCCGGTGCCTTCGTGCAGTTGGTCGGCCGCGACCAGGGCAACGCCCTGCTGCGCCTGTCCTCCGGCGAAGTGCGCATGGTCAAGACCGAGTGCATGGCGACCATCGGTGCCGTCAGCAACCCGGACAACCAGAACACGGTGATCGGCAAGGCTGGTCGCGCCCGCTGGATGGGCCGCCGTCCGACCGTTCGCGGTATCGTCATGAACCCGGTCGATCACCCGCATGGTGGTCGTACCAATGGTGGCCGCGCTTGGGTTACGCCCTGGGGCAAGCCGACCAAGGGCAAGAAGACGCGTCACAACAAGAAGACGGACGGCCAGATTGTTCGCCGTCGTCAAGCCAGCAAGTAAGGAGGGCGACTAGATGGCTCGCTCTGTTTGGAAGGGTCCGTTCGTCGATGGTTATCTGCTGAAGAAGGCAGAGACCTCGCGTGGTTCGGGCCGCAATGAAGTGATCAAGACCTGGTCGCGGCGCTCGACGATCCTGCCGCAATTCGTGGGTCTGACGTTTGGCGTCTATAACGGCCAGAAGTTCCTGCCGGTTCTCGTCACCGAGAACATGATCGGCCACAAGTTCGGCGAGTTCTCGCCGACCCGGAACTTCCCTGGCCATGCCGCCGACAAGAAGGCGAAGAGGGCCTAAGAAGATGAGCAAGGCAAAGACGCCGCGCGCGCAGAAGGACAATGAGGCGAAGGCTGCGGCTTCCGTCATCCAGGCCAGCCCGCGCAAGGTCAATTTGGTCGCCCAGATGATCCGGGGCTTGGGAGCCCAGCCGGCGGTTGCCGCGCTGACCTTCTCGAAGCGCCGTGTCGCCAATGAGGTGAGGAAGGTTCTGCAGGCGGCGATCGCCAATGCCGAGAACAACCACTCGCTCGACATCGATCGGCTCTATGTCGCCGAAGCCCATGTCGGCCGCAGCATGAAGTTGAAGCGCTTCCATGCCCGCGCCCGTGGCCGTGGCGTCCGCGTCGTGAAGACCTGGAGCAATCTGACTGTGATCGTGCGTGAGCGCGAGGAGAACGCGTAATGGGACAGAAAGTTAACCCGATCGGTCTGCGCGTCGGCATTAACCGCACCTGGGATTCGCGCTGGTTCGCCGGCAAGGATTATGCCGATCTGCTGCACGAAGATCTGCGGCTGAAGAAGTACCTGACCGAGCGTCTGGCCCAGGCCGGCGTTGCCCGCGTCATCATCGAGCGTCCGGCCAAGAAGGCCCGCATCACCATCCACACGGCCCGTCCGGGTGTGGTGATCGGCAAGAAGGGTGCCGACATCGAGAAGCTGCGCAGCGAACTCGGCAAGATGACCGGTTCGGAAGTCAGCCTGAACATCATCGAAATCCGCAAGCCGGAAATCGATGCCAAGCTGATCGCCGACAACATTGCCCAGCAGCTGGAACGCCGCGTTGCTTTCCGTCGCGCCATGAAGCGCGCGGTGCAGTCGGCGATGCGTCTTGGCGCGCTCGGCATTCGTATCAATTGCTCGGGCCGTCTCGGCGGCGCCGAAATCGCCCGTATGGAATGGTATCGCGAAGGCCGTGTGCCGCTGCACACGCTCCGCGCCGAGATCGATTACGGCGAAGGCACGGCGAAGACCACCTATGGCACCTGCGGTGTCAAGGTCTGGGTCTTCAAGGGCGAGATCATGGCGCATGACCCGATGGCCATGGACAAGCGGGCGACGGAGCATCAGACGGCGCGCTAAGCCCGTCGGATGAAGGAATGAGGAACACGTAACATGTTGTCTCCGAAGCGAACAAAATATCGCAAGGCCCACAAGGGCCGTATTCACGGCACCGCCAAGGGTGGCACCACCCTGGCGTTCGGCGCCTTCGGCCTCAAGGCCGTCGAGCCGGAGCGCATCACCGCGCGCCAGATCGAGGCGGCGCGGCGCGCCATGACGCGCCATATGAAGCGCGCGGGCCGCGTCTGGATCCGGGTGTTCCCCGAC
>DATMUQ010000692.1:0-7784 GCA_035563795.1 Terriglobales bacterium
GAACAGGCGCAGGCGATCGCCAAGGCCGCAGCGGAAGCCACCGGCAAGGTCTGCGCCGCCGCCAATGACAATGCGCCGGGCCAGGTGGTCGTTTCCGGCCATAAGGAAGCGGTGGAAAAGGCCGTTGCCCTGGCCGCCGAACAGGGCGCCAAGCGCAGCGTCATCCTGCCGGTTTCCGCCCCCTTCCATTGCCCGCTGATGCAACCGGCCGCCGATGCCATGGAAGAAGCGCTGGAGAAGGCCACGATCAATATGCCGGTGGTGCCGCTGATCGCCAATGTGACGGCAAAGCCGGTGAGCGATCCCGCCACCATCCGCCGCCAGTTGGTCGAGCAGGTGACCGGCACCGTACGGTGGCGCGAATCCGTCATCGAAATGAAGGCGCTGGGCGTCCATCAGGTCGTCGAGCTTGGCGCCGGCAAGGTCCTCGCCGGCCTCATCAAGCGCATCGACAAGGAAATCGAATCGATCTCCGCCGGCACGCCCGCCGATATAGAGGCGGTACTGAAGGCCCTATCCTGATCGCGCTGATCCCTGATCGCGCCGATCATTACCATCCGCCGGCCAGGAACACGGCTTCAACGCAACTTCGTCACCGCAACCAGCAAATAGCAGGAACAACAAGATGTTCGATCTGACAGGCAAGACAGCATTGGTGACCGGCGCTTCCGGTGGCATCGGCGGCGCGCTGGCCGCTGCGCTGCATGCCCAGGGCGCCACGGTTGCCCTGTCCGGCACCCGCCGCGAGGCGCTGGAGCAGGCTGCCGCCGCGCTCGGCGAGCGGACGCATGTGCTGCCCTGCGATCTCGGCGACCCCGCCGCCACCGAGGAATTGGTGAAGCAGGCCGAGGCCGCCATGGGCAAGCTCGACATCCTGGTTAACAATGCCGGCCTGACCCGCGACATGCTGGCCATGCGCCTCAAGGACGAGGACTGGCAGAAGGTCATCGACGTCAATCTGACCGCCGGTTTCCGCCTGTCGCGCGCCGCCATCAAGGGCATGATGAAGCGCCGCTGGGGCCGCATCATCGGCATCACCTCGATCGTCGGCGTCACCGGCAATCCCGGCCAGGCCAATTACGCCGCCGCCAAGGCCGGCATGATCGGGATGTCGAAGTCACTGGCCCAGGAAGTCGCCTCGCGCGGCATTACGGTGAATTGCATCGCCCCTGGCTTCATCGAGACGGCCATGACCGGTGCCCTCAATGAGGACCAGAAATCCCGTATTCTCAATGCCATTCCGGCCGGCCGGATGGGCCGCAGCGAGGAAATCGCCAGCGCCGCCGTCTATCTCGCCAGCGACGAGGCGGGCTATGTGACCGGCCAGACGCTCCATGTAAATGGCGGCATGGCTATGATCTGATAGGCTTTTTGCCAATTTTACCCGGACTACCCGGCGGCTGGTCAAAGCCGGACAACTATGTTAAGTGACCCGGCGGAACAACTTGGCTAGGCGCCATCGGCACCTACATAAAGCGGGATGGCCATAAACGGGACGGCGAAGCTGACCGAACCAGGGCGGGGCGGGCCAGACCAACATGAGCAAGATCGGGCATAAGCAAGATCGGGCTTGCCAAAAATCGGTCAAAGGCGATGTCATTTGGATGACGTCACCTGTGTTTAGAAACTAGGCTTCTGGCGGACGAATCGGGATTGGCTCGATTTCAAGCCCGAGCAGAACCGGAACATCGAGGAAAGAAAGATGAGCGATATTGCCGAACGCGTGAAGAAGATCGTGATTGAACATCTCGGCGTTGACGAAGCCAAGGTCACGGAGACTGCCAATTTCATCGACGATCTGGGTGCCGACAGCCTCGACACGGTCGAGCTGGTCATGGCCTTCGAAGAAGAGTTCGGTTGCGAGATTCCCGATGACGCCGCCGAGAAGATCCAGACCGTGAAGGACGCCATCGACTTCATCAAGTCGAAGGCCAGCTAATATTGCTGATGGCAGCTGCCCAGGGTCGGATCTGCGCCGGCCGCTTGGGCAGCTGGCCTTGGCCAGGCCGCTGCGACCCGATGGCATTTCCATCCGATAGCGTCTCCAGCACTGCCGGCCACATGATCGTTTTTGATAACAGGACTGAAGGATAACCATGCGCCGTGTCGTCGTCACCGGAATGGGTATCGTCTCGCCATTGGGCGTGGGCGTGGAACATGTCTGGAAGCGTCTGCTGAACGCAGAATCAGGCATCAGCGGCATTCAGTCCTGCGACGTCTCCGATCTGCCCTGCAAGATCGCGGGCTCGGTGCCGCTGGGCGATACCGCCTCGGGCAAGTTCAACGCCGACGACTACGTCTCGCCGAAGGACCAGAAGAAAATGGACCCCTTCATCATCATGGCGATGGGGGCGGCACATGAGGCGGTTGCCGATTCCGGCTGGGTGGCCGAAAGCGACGAAGACAAGGAACGCACTGGTGTCATGATCGGTTCGGGCATCGGCGGCCTGCAGGGGATCTACGAGACCTCGCTGCTGCTGGCCGAGAAAGGCCCGCGCCGGGTCAGCCCGTTCTTCATCCCGTCCTGCCTGATCAACCTGGCCTCCGGCCATGTCTCGATCAAATACGGCTTCAAGGGACCGAATCACTCGGTGGTCACGGCCTGTGCCACCGGCAGCCATGCCATCGGCGATGCCGCCCGTTTGATCGCCCTCGATGATGCCGATGTGATGGTCGCCGGCGGCGCCGAATCGACCATCTGCCGCATCGGCATTGCCGGCTTTGCCGCCGCGCGTGCCCTCTCCACCGGCTACAACGACAATCCGACGGCGGGCTCGCGTCCCTGGGACAAGGGCCGCGACGGCTTCGTCATGGGCGAAGGTGCGGGCGTGGTCATTCTCGAGGAATACGAACACGCCAAGAAGCGTGGCGCCAAGATCTATGCCGAAGTGGTCGGCTATGGCCTCAGCGGCGATGCGCATCATATCACCGCCCCGGCAGAGAATGGCGATGGCGGGTTCCGGGCGATGAAGGCTGCCTTCAAGCGCGCCCAGATGAACATCGAAGACATCGACTACATCAACGCCCATGGCACCTCGACGCCGCTCGGGGACGAGATCGAGCTCGGCGCCGTGAAGCGCCTGTTTGGCGATCACGCCTACAAGATCACCATGTCCTCGACCAAGTCGGCGATCGGCCATCTGCTGGGTGCGGCCGGTGCGGTGGAGGCGATCTTCTCGATCCTCGCCATCCGCGACCAGGTGGCGCCGCCGACCCTCAATCTCGAGGATCCGTCGGAAGGCTGCGACATCGATCTCGCCCCGAAGCACGCAAAGCCGCGCAAGATCCGTGCGGCGCTGTCGAATTCCTTCGGTTTCGGCGGCACCAATGCCAGCGTCATCTTCACGGGACCGCGCTGAGCCTAGGCTCGGCACGGCCTGAGCTGAGATGCGGCCGCATAGATCCTTCTTTCTCGGCCTTCTGATCGCCCTGCTGCTTGTCGGCGGGGCGATTGCCTATGGCAACTGGCTGTGGGAAGACTTCAACAACGCCAGCGATCTCGCCGGCGACACCACCGTCGTCATTCCTAAAGGTACCGGCATTTCCGGCATCGCCGATCTGCTGGCCGATGCCAAGATCATCGACAACAAGCTCGCCTTCAAACTTGGCGCCCGCGTGGTGTTTGAAGGCCGTGGCCTGAAGGCCGGTGAATATGCCTTTCCGGCTCATGTCAGCCCGCGCGCCGCGGCGCAGCTGATGATCGATGGCAAGGTCGTCCAGCATAAGGTGACGATCCCCGAGGGCCTGACCATCGCCGAAATTTATGACCTGCTGACCCAGGCACAGTTCCTCGATGGCGACCTGCCGCCCGCCCCCGGCGAAGGCAGATTATTGCCCGAGACCTATCTCTATCAGCGTGGCGAGTCCCGGAACGCCATCATCGACCGCATGCAGCATGACATGCAGGCTGCCCTCGAAAAGCTGTGGTCAGCGCGCGACATGAGCATCCCGCTGAAATCACCGGCCGAGGCGATCATCATCGCCTCGATGATCGAGAAAGAAACCGGCATAAAGGACGAGCGTGCCCATGTCGCCTCGGTCTTCTACAATCGCATGAAGCTCAACATGCCGCTGCAATCCGATCCCACGATCATCTATACGCTGAGCAAGGGCAAGGGCCGGCTCGACCGGGCCCTCACCTATAGCGATCTCAAGATCGACGATCCCTACAACACCTATACCAATACAGGTTTGCCGCCGGGACCGATCGCCAATCCCGGCATCGATGCCCTCACCGCCGCCCTGCATCCGCAGCAGACGAAGGATCTCTATTTCGTGGCGGATGGCTCCGGCGGCCATGCCTTCGCGGCGACACTTGAAGAGCACAACAAGAATGTCGCCAAATGGCGGAAGCTGCAGAAGGCCAATAGCGACAGCAACTGAGTGTCGTTGCCCGGCTGGTTAAAGCTGCCGCGCTCAGGACTTCTTCGGCAGCCGCTGCAGCAACGGGTCCGTCAGACAAGGCGACAAGGCGCCGATCAACCAGGCCACGGCTGCGGTCGGCCAGGGAAAGGCGATGCGTGCCGCATTGCAGGCGAGGCGGCGGCGAATCAAGCGGGCAGCCCGTTCCACCGGCATCAGGAGCGGCATCGGGAAGTCATTTGCATCGGTCATCGGCGTCTTGATATAGCCGGGCAGGATCACCGAGACCTCGACATTGCTGGCTGCCATCTGGCCGCGCAGGCCCTCGCCCCAGACCTTGATCGCCGCCTTGCTGCCGCAATAGGCCGGCGCCCCGGGAAAGCCGCGATGCCCCGCCAATGAGGCCATGAGCGCCACTTGCCCGCGCCGGCGCTGCTCCAGGCGCGGCAGCAGCGGCAGGACGGTGTTGAACACGCCATCGACATTGGTGGCGAAAATCGCTCGCACCTGCTCGGCACTTTCATTGCCGCCATAAGTGCCGCCGGAAATCCCTGCATTGGCGATGATCAGATCGACCGGCGCGTCGTCATCGACCGCACAGAGACGCTCGGCCGCCGCCGCGCTGTCCGTGATATCGAGGACCAGTTCGCCGACCACGGCACCCTTTGCCCGACAGCGAGTGGCGATCTCCGTCAAGCGCGCGGGATGACGGCCGCTCAGTGTGAGCCGGCGTCCCGGGTCGGCATATTCCTTTGCCAATGCCGCACCAATGCCTGAACTCGCCCCTGTAATCAGGACATGCCGCGGATCGCGCATCTTTTCCTTCCCGTAAACCATTGCGAAAGCTTGCCAGTATGGCCGGCTTCGCCGATGATAGCCGCCGTTTGGAGAAGAGTCGTCCAGGAAACCGATCAACCGCCATCATCGCCGATTGGGCGCATGATCCTGCGAGATGAAGGAGCAGAATTCCGTGGCAGTCGCCAGCATGACAGGGTTCGCCCGCAAGGAAGGCGCGCTTGCCGGTTTCGCCTGGACCTGGGAATTGAAGAGCGTCAATGGCCGCAATCTCGACATGCGCTGCCGGCTGCCTGGCGGTTATGATGCGCTGGAGCAATTTGCCCGCACCACCGCGGCCGATATCCTGAAGCGCGGCAATGTCAATGTGGCGCTGACACTCACGCAACAGGAAAAGACCGGTACCTTCCGGATCAACGAGACTGCCCTCGCCCAGGTCGAAAAAATCATCGCCGAGATGCACCAGCGCTTCGAGGCCGCGCCGCCGCGGATCGACGGCATTCTCGGGCTGCGCGGCATCCTCGAAGTGGATGAGCCGGCGCCGACGAGCGAGGAACAGGAAGTCCGTCTGCAGGCACTGCAGCGCAGCCTGACCGAGGCTTTCAAGCAGCTTCAGGCGATGCGGCAAGTCGAGGGCGCCAGGCTACAGACGCTGGTGGAAGGCCATCTCGCCGAGATCGAGCGGCTCTGCGGCCAGGCGGGCCAGATCGCCGCGTCGCAGCCTGAGAGCTTGCGCAAGCGCTTGAGCGAGCAGCTGGCTGAATTATTGTCGAGCAACGGCGCCAGCCTCAATGAGGAACGCCTGACCCAGGAAGTCGCGTTGCTCGCTACCAAGGCGGATGTCCGCGAGGAACTGGACCGCCTTGCCGCCCATGTGCAAGCGGTGCGCGATCTCTTGCGCCAGGGCGGTGCAATCGGCCGCAAGCTCGATTTCCTCTGTCAGGAATTCAACCGCGAAGCCAACACGCTCTGCTCCAAGGCGGCCGACCTCGCTTTGACGGCCATCGGCATCGACCTCAAGGCGACCATCGAGCAGCTGCGCGAGCAGATCCAGAACATCGAATAAAGACGACAGTGATGACGACAGGAAACAAGAGCCAGGGCGGATTTGTCGAAGTGCATCGGCGCGGGCTGATGCTCGTCCTCTCCTCGCCTTCAGGTGCCGGCAAGACCACCATTTCCCGCCGCCTGCTGGCGCTTGAAGACGGCCTCACCATGTCGGTATCGATGACCACACGGCCAAAACGACCCGGTGAGGTCAGCGGCGTCGATTATCATTTCGTCGATCTCACCGAGTTCAACGTGATGATCAATCGCGGCCAGTTCCTCGAATATGCCAAGGTCTTCGACAATTATTACGGCACGCCGCGCCAGGCTGTCGAGATTGCCCTCTCCAAGGGCCAGGACGTGCTCTTCGACATCGACTGGCAGGGCACGCAGCAACTGGCCCAGGCCGCCCGCGACGATCTTGTCAGCGTCTTCATCCTGCCGCCCGACACCCAGACCCTGGAGCAGCGCCTGCGGGCGCGGGCACAGGACAGTGCGGAAGTGGTCGCCCATCGTATGTCGAAGGCGGCCGATGAAATGAGCCATTGGGCGGAATACGACTACATCATCATCAATCACGATCTCGATGAGAGCGTGAAGCGGGTGCAGGCGATTCTGACCGCCGAACGCCTGCGGCGCGAGCGCCAAGTCGGCCTGCCGGAATTCGTCAAGGGCTTGCGCCAGGGGCAGTAATCCGGGGAGTTAGTCAGCAGGCTAGCGGCAGCGCGGTACCCTATCGTATAGGGTCTTATCGCATGGGGCCGCGATGGCCCGCTTCCAGCGCCCGTGCCAGCAGGCAGAATTGTTCGACCGTCAGTTCTTCCGCCCGCGCCGTCGGCGTCAGGCCGAGCTCGGTCAGGACCGTCTCCGCATCGCCGAAAATGCTCCGCAGCGACTGCCGCAACATCTTGCGGCGCTGGTTGAAGGCGGCCGCGGTCACGCGCTCCAACATCTCCTGTCGCGCCGGATAAGCGGGCTGCTGCCGGGGCACGATCTGGGCGATGCTGGAGGTTACCTTGGGCGGCGGCGTGAAGGCGCGGGGCGGCACGTCGAACAGGCGCCGCGCCTCGGCAAGCCACTGGGTGAGCACGCTGAGCCGGCCATAATCCTTGCTACGCGGCTTGGCGACCAGGCGCTCGACGACTTCCTTCTGGAACATCAGCGTCATCGAGGTGATCGCTGCACCCTGCCCCAGCCAGTTGATCAGCAACGGCGTCGCGATGTTGTAAGGCAGATTGGCGACGATACGGCGCGGACCCGAGCCGAGTTTGGTCACATCGGTGGCAAGAGCATCGCCGGGAATGATCGTCAAGCGGCCGGGATAGGCAGCCGCGATCTCGCCCAATGCCGCCAGGCAGCGTTCGTCGCGCTCGATCGCAATCACCTCGCGGGCACCATGCATCAGCAGAGCCCGCGTCAGGCCGCCAGGTCCCGGGCCGACCTCGATCACCGAACCTTTGCTGAGATCGCCAGCAGCCCGCGCGATGCGTCCGGTGAGGTTGAGATCGAGCAGAAAATTCTGGCCGAGGGACTTCTTGGCCGCCAGGTCATGTTTGGCGATGACCTCGCGCAGCGGCGGC
>DATMUQ010000693.1:0-8245 GCA_035563795.1 Terriglobales bacterium
CATCCCGGCCTGCCGTATTTTTCCGATCTCGCGCATAAAGAAGCGATCTGGCTGCTGATCGGCTCGATGCCGATCAAGCTCGATAACGGCAAGCTCGCCAATCGCAGCTTCCTGTTCGGGCCCGATGGCAAGGTCAAGGCCCGCTACGACAAGATCCATGTCTTCGATGTCGACCTGCCCAATGGCGAGGTCTATCGCGAATCCGCGACCGTGCAGCCGGGCGACCAGGCGGTGGTTGCTGAGACGCCCTGGGGCGCTCTCGGCCTGACCATCTGCTACGATCTGCGCTTTGCCTATCTGCACCGGGCCTTGGCCCATGCGGGCGCCATTTTCCTGACCGTGCCAGCCGCTTTCACCGTGCCCACGGGTGAGGCGCATTGGCATGTCCTGCTGCGGGCGCGGGCGATCGAGACCGGCTGCTTCCTCCTCGCGCCGGCGCAGTGCGGCACCCATGCCGAGGGGCGTCGCACCTATGGCCATTCGCTGATCATCGCGCCCTGGGGCGAAATCCTGGCCGATGCCGGCGACGAGCCTGGCATCATCACCGCCGAGATCGATCCGGCCAAGGTCCTGGCGGCACGCCATGCGGTGCCGGCCCTGCGCCATGACCGCGATTTCCGGGCACCGGCCAAGCTGGTGGCAGCCAGCTAAACGGCCGGGATGGCCGGTCTCACCTGGCCGGCTTTTTCGCCGCGATATGCTGGATGACGGCCGGACGCGGTGTCGTCACCTCGCCATGTTCATAGGCAGCGACCGTGAGACCGGCGGCCTGTGCAACCCGCAGCAATTCACCCGGCTGCAGCAGGAAAGCCGGATTGCTCGGCTTGCCGAATTGCTCATTGCCGACAGCGAAGGTCTCGTAAAGCAGGACCCCGCCTGGCATCAGCGCGCCGCCGAGGAAGGGCAGCAGCGGTCGGTGCAGGTAGTTGGTGACCACGATGCCGGCGAATTGCCGCCCCGGTAGGGGCCAGCCAGAGCCAGTTTCCAGATCACAAGCCACTACCTCAATACCGGCTGTCACTTGCAAATCGACAAGCCCGCTGACATCCCGGTCGACGGCCAGGACGGACCGCCCTAAGTCATTGAAAAATCGTGTATGCCGGCCGGATCCGGCGGCCAGATCCAGGATCTGACCTGTGGGCGGCAGGAGTCCCGCATGCCGGACGACCCAGGGGCTGGGTTCACCGATGGCGAGAAGGGGTGCTGTGCTGTTCATTTTCCTAGCCCCTTGCCGGCTGGGCGCCGAGAGGCGCCGCATCCCGATAGCTGCATGGCCCGGCTGCACATCTTGTCAGTCGTCTTGAGATGACACATCTGTTAACGAAGAGAGCCAAGAAGCTTGGTATCATGCTTATGCCGCTATGCGCAGTGCGATGTGATTGATCATGATTCTGTATCAGTTGAAGTGTCAAAAAGAGCACCAGTTCGAGACCTGGTTCAAGGACGGCCAGACCTGCGACAAGCAATTGGCGCGGAAATCCGTCGAATGCCCGGTCTGCGGCAACAAGGCGGTCAGCAAGGCCCTGATGGCACCGCGCATCGGCGGCGGAGAAAAGGCTCGCGCCGATGAACAGAAGCAGATGGCCGTTGCCGCCGCGGAGATGAAGCGCCAACTGCAGGAAATCCGCACCCAGGTCGAAGATAACTGCGACTATGTGGGCGATCGCTTCGCCGAGGAAGCGCGCAAGATCCATTACGGCGAGACCGAGACCCGCGGCATCTATGGCGAGGCCAGCGACGATGACTTCCAGGAGCTGAACGAGGAAGGCATCGATGTTTCCCGGATTCCCTGGCTGCCGCGTTCGGACGCCTGAGGGACAGGCGGTTTCTTAAGTCAGCCGCGCTTCAGCGGCTGGCACACAGCATGTAATTGACGTCGAGATCATTGCTGCGCGACCACAGGTCGCTGAGCGGCTGATAGCTCACGCCGGCAATATTGTGGACTGTCAGACCCGACTGGCGCAGCGGCCGGGCGATCTCCGAGGGCCGCATGAACTTGCGCCAGTCATGGGTGCCGCGCGGCAGCCAGCGCATAACATATTCGGCCCCGACGATGGCCAGGGCATAGGATTTGACCGTGCGGTTCAAGGTCGCCACGAACAGCAATCCATTGGGCTTCATCAGCGCTGCGGCGGTGGCGAGAAAGACCGCCGGATCGCTGACATGCTCGATCACTTCCATCGCCATGACTACGTCGAAGCGCTGCGGGCTGCTCACCAGATCCTCGGCGGCGCAGGGGAGATAGGTGACCTTGACGCCGGTCTGCTCCGCATGGGCGCGGGCGATCGAGATGTTACGGTCGGAGGCATCGATGCCGGTGACCTGGCCACCCAATCGGGCCAGCGGTTCCGCCAGCAGGCCGCCGCCGCAGCCGATATCGAGCAGGCTGAGACCTGCCAGCGGCGCCGTCTCGGCGCCTTCGCCGATGGCGATGCGGCTGCCGAAATGCGCCTTAATCATGTCGAGGATATAGCTCACTCGCACCGGGTTCAGCCGGTGCAGCGGGCGGAACTTGCCATGGGGGTCCCACCAGGCTTCGGCCATGGCTGTGAACTTGGCCACCTCTTCGTGGTCGATGGTGCTGCCATGCGACTGCAGGGGCGCGGAGGCGGGGTGGCTGGTGCCGAGGCTCATGATGGCTGACTGACCCTGAAAAGGCGAAAAAACCGGGGGCTACCCTTGCTTCATTGGGCGCAAATGAGTATGGATAGCCGCCGCCGGTTACTCAATTGTTTTGACGCTGTCAAATCGCCGGGCCGGCGAGGGATCCCGGACCACGATGAATGCCCCGCAAATGACCGAAAACGCCCGTAAAACTCGCATTGTCATGAAATTCGGCGGTACCTCCGTCGGCACCATCGAGCGCATCAAGGCGGTGGCGCAGCGGGTCAAACGCGAGATCGATGCCGGCCATGAGGTCGCGGTGGTGGTCTCGGCCATGTCCGGTCAGACCAATCAGCTGGTGGCCTGGTGCAGTGAGCTGTCGCCGCTCCATGACGCGCGTGAATACGATGCGGTGGTGGCTTCGGGCGAGCAGGTGACCAGCGGCCTGACCGCGATCGCCCTGCAGGAGGCTGGCGTCGATGCCCGCTCCTGGCTCGGCTGGCAGATTCCGATCCGCACCGACGACGCCCATGGCAAGGCCCGCATCACCGAGATCGACACGACCGATATGCTGGCCCGCATGGCCAAGGGCCAGGTGGCGGTGGTCGCCGGCTTCCAGGGTCTCGGTTCCGATAATCGGGTGACGACCTTGGGTCGTGGCGGTTCCGATACCTCAGCGGTGGCGCTGGCGGCGGCCTTGAAGGCCGATCGCTGCGATATTTTCACCGATGTGGACGGTGTTTACACCACCGATCCCCGAATCGTGGCGAAAGCCCGCAAGCTTGATAAGATCACCTATGAGGAAATGCTGGAAATGGCGTCTTTGGGCGCCAAGGTCCTGCAGATCCGCTCGGTGGAAATGGCGATGAAGCATCGTGTCCGTTTGCAGGTCCTCTCGAGCTTCGAGGACAAGCCTGGCACGATGGTGGTTGATGAGGAAGAGATTATGGAACAAGAGCTGGTAAGCGGTATCGCCTATAGCCGCGACGAAGCGAAGATCACCCTGTTGCGGGTGCCGGATCGTCCGGGTGTCGCTGCCGGCATCTTCGGTCCGCTGGCTGACGCCAATATCAATGTCGACATGATCGTGCAGAACGTCTCGGAAGGCGGCGACGCCACCGATATGACCTTCACCGTGTCGAAGGGTGATTTCGAGCGCGCCAAGCAGGTCATCGAATCCAACAAGGCCGAGCTGAAATATGCCGGCCTGATCGCCGATTCCAATGTGGTGAAGGTATCGGTGATCGGCGTCGGCATGCGCAGCCATGCCGGCATCGCCCAGCGCATGTTCCGCGCGCTGGCGGAAAAGGGCATCAATATCCAGGTCATCTCGACGTCCGAAATCAAGATCAGCGTCCTGGTCGCCGAGGAATATACTGAACTGGCAGTGCGCAGCCTGCACACAGCTTACGGGCTGGATGCCGCCTGAGACTGCCGAATCGAGATTAACGAGGCGCGGCCCCGGCCGCCGGCACGAGAGATTGCCTGGTTGATGACGCAGAGTAAGGACGTCCAAACAGCTGAGTCTTCCGAATCGGTGGCGCATGCCCGCGCCCTGACCGAGCTGGATCGGCTGTGGCAGCGCGGCACCGACTTTCTCGGCACCCGCTATGCCATCATGGGCGGCGGCATGACCTGGGTCTCCGAGCGTAACCTGGTCTCGGCGATCTCCAATGCTGGTGGTTTCGGTGTGCTGGCTTCCGGCTCGATGACGCCGGAATTGCTGGCGACTGAGATCAAGGCCACCCAGGCGCTGACCAAGGCACCGTTCGGCGTCAATCTCATCACCCTGCATCCGCAGCTTCTCGACCTCGTCGATGTCTGTCTGCAGCATCACGTCAGCCATATCGTGCTCGCCGGTGGTTTGCCGCCGGCGGCGGCCATCACCCGCGGCAAGGAAGGCGGTGCCAAGGTGCTGTGCTTCGCGCCGGCAGTGGTGATCGCCAAGAAACTGGTGCGCGCCGGTGCCGATGCCATCGTCGTCGAAGGCATGGAAGCCGGTGGCCATATCGGTCCGGTCTCGACCAGCGTGCTCGCCCAGGAAATCCTGCCGGTCATCCGTGATGTGCCGGTTTTCGTCGCCGGCGGTATCGCCCGCGGCCAGGCAATGCTGGGTTATCTCGATATGGGCGCCGCGGGCGTCCAGCTCGGCACCCGCTTCGTTTGCGCAACGGAATCGATCGCGCATCCAAAGTTCAAGAAAGCCTTCATCCGGGCGGCAGCGCGCGATGCCATGCCGTCGGTGCAGCTCGATCCGCGCTTCCCGGTGATCCCCGTCCGCGCCCTCAACAATGACGGCACTCGCCGTTTCATGGAGATGCAGCGCGACGTCGTCGACCGCTTCAATCGCGGCGAGGTCGACCAGAAGGCGGCCCAGCTCGAGATCGAACATTTCTGGGCGGGTGCCCTGCGCCGCGCCGTCATCGACGGCGATGTCGAGAACGGCTCGCTGATGGCGGGCCAGAGCGTGGGCATGGTGACGCGCGAACAGCCCACGCAAGAGATCATCCAGGAACTGATTGACGAGGCCATCGAGGCCTTGCTGCACCGCCAGGCGACGTCGCGGTCCTCCTGATGACACAGCAGCTCGGACAATCTGGCGCGCGCATGCTGTTGAAACGCTTGCGCAACGTCATGGCGCGCGGCGGCACGGCCGAGCAGCGTCTCAATCAGATCGTCAAGCTGATCGCCGCCGATATGGTGGCCGAGGTGTGCTCGACCTATGTCATGCGTGCCGGCGAAGTCCTGGAACTCTTCGCCACCGAAGGTCTGAAGCAGGACGCCGTCCACAAGACGCGTCTGCGGGTCGGCGAAGGTCTGGTCGGCGACATCGCCAGCCATGCGCGGCCGCTCGCGCTGGCCGATGCACAGCACCATCCGCAATTCGCCTATCGGCCGGAAACTGGTGAAGAGATTTTTCAGTCGCTGATGGGTGTCCCGATCCTGCGCAATGGCCGCGTGCTCGGCGTGCTGGTCATTCAGAACAAGAGCCGCCGGCAATATAGCGACGAGGAAGTCGAGGTCCTCGAGACCATCGCTATGGTGGTCGCCGAACTGGTCGCCAGCGGCGAGCTCGTCAACACCGAGGAGTTGCGGCCGGGCGATGGCAATGCGCTGTTGCCGGTGCGGATCGAAGGTCTGGTCTTAAGCCCCGGCCTCGCTATCGGCACCGCCGTGCTGCATGCGCCGGAATTGCGGCTGCAGCAGCTGGTCGCCGAAGACACCGATATCGAAACCGACCGGCTCAACCAGGCCGTTTTCGCCATGCGCCTCGCCATCGACGAGATGCTGGCCTCGAGCGATCTCGCCGGTGGCGGTGAACATCGCGAGGTACTGGAAAGCTACCGGATGTTTGCCGAGGACAAGGGCTGGGTCAATCGCATGACCGAGGCGATCGGCACCGGTCTTACCGCCGAAGCCGCGGTGCAGAAGGTGCAGAACGATATGCGCGCCCGCATGCGCGATATCAGCGATCCTTATTTGCGCGAACGCTTGAGCGATCTCGACGATCTTGCCAACCGCCTGCTGAAGCATCTGATCGGCGGCGATGCCATGCAGCTGGCGCGCGAATTGCCGGATGATGCCATTCTCATCGCCCGCAATATGGGGCCGGCGGAACTGCTCGACTACAACCGGGCGAAATTGCGCGGCCTGGCTCTCGAAGAAGGTGCCGCTGCCTCGCATGTGGCGATCGTTGCCCGGGCGCTCGATATTCCCGTGCTGGGCCGCTGCGCTGGCCTGCTGGCAAAAGTGAGCGAAGGCGATCCGCTGGCGCTGGAAGGCGATCACGGCCAGCTCTTCGTCAGGCCGCCCGAAGATATTCAGCAGGTTTTTGCCACCAGCCTGCTGGCACGGGCGAAGCGTCAGGAAGCTTATGCGGCAGTGAAGGATTTGCCGGCAGTGACCCTGGACGGCGTCGGTATCACGCTCAGCATGAATGCCGGCCTGTTGATCGATGTGCCTCAGCTGGCCGCCACCGGTGCGGCCGGGATCGGACTCTATCGCACCGAGATTCCGTTCATGGTGGCGCATGAATTCCCTGACACCAAGCGCCAGGCCGATATCTATCGCAAGGCGTTGGACAGTGCCGGCGGCAAGCCGATCGTCTTTCGTACCCTCGATATCGGCAGCGACAAGGTGTTGCCCTATTGGCAGCGGGCGGAAGAAGAGAATCCGGCCATGGGCTGGCGCGCCATTCGCATCGCGCTCGATCGTCCGGCTTTACTGCGCCAGCAATTGCGGGCGCTGATCATCGCCGCCGACGGGCGTGACCTCCGCGTCATGTTCCCGATGGTGACCGAAGTCGCGGAATTCGACCGCTGCCGCAGCCTGCTTGATCTCGAATTGCAACGGACCAAGGACCGTGGCCTCACCTTGCCGGCGCAGTTGCAGGTGGGTGCGATGGTCGAAGTTCCGGCGCTGCTGTGGCAGCTCGACGAACTCTTGAAGCGGGTCGACTTTGTTTCGGTTGGCAGCAACGACCTGAAGCAGTTTGTCTATGCGGCCGACCGGGCGACACCCAGCGTCAATGACCGCTACGATATCCTGTCGCCTGCCATGGTGCGGCTGCTCGGCGCCATTGCCGTTGCCACCAAGCAATCCGGCAAGGCTCTCAGCCTGTGCGGCGAGATGGCCGGCGATCCGATCGGCGCCATGGCGCTGCTCTGCCTCGGCTACCGCAACCTCTCGATGACGCCGCCCTCGATTGGCCCGTTGCGGATGATGATCCGTAGCTTGCATTTGCGCCAATTGCAGGATTATTGGGCGACGCTGAACGGCCTGCCCGGCAGCGCCGTGCGCAGCGCCCTGGTGGCCTTCGCGCAGGATCACGCGATCCAGCTCTGAGGCCGGAAATCCCGGCGCGACGGGGCTTTAGCGATTGCCACCCAAGAGCTGCGCCGATATAACCAGCGACGACCCGACCCGCGATCGAGACGCCTTGAGTCGTGACGCGCCATCGGGGCGTCTTGGCGCTGCCCTCCGGGTGGCGGCAAGTGACCCCCGCCGCTGGCAGTGCCGCGATATGAGCTTGCGGGCAAGATCGCTCTGGTCGCGTCGCCCTATTATTTCCAAGACGGAACCGGTTGGCCGGTAGACAGACAGCATGATGCAGAACGCAGGTGTGAGTGTTGGTGCCCTTTTGCGGAACAGGCGCGAGGAATTGGGCCAGGACACGGAAACTGTGTCTCGGCAATTGCGCATTCGATCCATCTATCTGCGGGCTATCGAAGAAGGCCGCATCCAAGACCTGCCGGGTGCCACTTATGCTGTGGGTTTCGTCCGCTCTTACGCCGATTTCCTTGGCTTTGACGGCAACAGCGTCGTCTCCAGCTTCCGTGACGAGCTAGGCCAGCGCGGCCGGGCGGAAACAGTCAGCTGGCAGATCGATGACCGCGATGGCGGTTTCCCCTTCGGCAAGATCCTGATCGTTCTGCTGGTGATCGCCGCTGCCGGCTACGGCCTCTGGTACTACCTCGCCAATACCCAATCGGGTTCCGGTCTCATTGAAGCGGTTCCTGAATACCTCAAGAAGAGCACGACGGCCGAGAAACCGGCCGCGTCCAGCCCAGGCGAAGCGCCGGCTGGCCAGGCACCGGCCAACCAGTCCGGCAGCGCTGCCCAGCCGACCGGCGGGGCGACG
>DATMUQ010000694.1:0-3101 GCA_035563795.1 Terriglobales bacterium
CCGAGGATCTTGTCCGGCCCCAGCAGGCGCCGCGCCAGGGCCACCGGCATGTCCGATTGCCCGACATGAAGACCGTCGGCTTCCACCGCCAAAGCCAGATCGAGCCGGTCATTGACGATGAAAGGCACGCCATATTCACGCGCCATCGTGGCGAGGATGGACGCCTCGGCAAGCGCCTCGCGCAAGGTCGCGTGCTTGGCGCGGTATTGCAGCGCCGTGATGCCGCCCTGCAAAGCAGCGCGCACTGTGGTGATCAAGCCCCGCGGGCCGCAAAGCGAACGATCGGTGACGAGATAGAGGCTGAGATCAACAATCGCCGCCGAACGATGGCCATGCGAGGTCATGTCAGCCTCGCCTCAGCGACAATATCCTCGCCCGTCAGCTCATATAGCAGATCAAGAAAGGCGATCTGCAGCGAGCCCGGCCCGCGTCCCCGTTTCATTGCCAGCTCGCCGGCAACGCCCATCGTCAGCATGGCCTGTACCGCCGCCACAAAAGGGCGCTCTGCCACGGCCAGGAAGGCGCCGGTCAAGGCCGTCGCGGCACAGCCCATGCCGGTGACCTGGGTCATCAGGGCATGGCCATTTGCGATCTTTGCCCGGTCCTTGCCATCGGTCACATAATCCACCGCACCACTGACCACGACGACGCTTTCCGTCTGCCAGGCCAGGTCATCGGCGCAGTCCGTCACCTGATCGGGCTGCAACACGCTATCGACGCCTTTGCCGGCAGCCGAAGTGCCTGACAAGGCCGCGATCTCGGAGGCATTGCCGCGAATGACAGTCGGACGATTGTGCAGCAGGTCCTGCGCCAGGCGCGTGCGATAGCCGAGGGCCCCAACTGCCACGGGATCCATCACCCAGGGTCGCCTGGAAATAGTCGCCGCTTGCGTCGCCAAGTGCATGGCGGCGGCGAGGTCGCTGGAGACGGTACCGAGATTGACCACCAGTGCGTCGGCGATGGCAGCCAATTCCGCCGATTCCTCGGTATTCTCCACCATGGCAGGTGAAGCCCCCAAAGCCAGCAAGGCATTGGCGGTGAAATTGCTCACCACCAGATTGGCGATGTTGTGAATGAGCGGCCGACGTTGCCGAATGGCGGCGATATTATTTGGCAGCGTGGCGAGAATGGCATCGGTCATCAATATCTCCCTCCCAACAGCGAGAGGCGAACATGACCGGCATCATCATCCGAGAGCAGAAAGGATCGAGCGCCGACATGTGCAACATCCCTTCGCTGGCATAATCCAGATCAGGTTCCGCGGGTATGATCTCAGCCTGCTCCCGACAAGCAGACACCCCGTGTCACAATTTCGGCGAGTTTAGAGCAACGGGTTGCACTGTCAATCAAGAGCAACCGCGCAGCGAAGGGCGCGTGACAAATGTAACGCATTTTGCCGGATCACGGCCGGCAGCTTCGGCATCGCGCAACGCATTTGCAGTCTAAGGCCAAAGCCTATCCAAAGACCAAGACCTATCCAAAGACAACGGCCCGTCCAACCAAGAGCGGACGGGCCTGCGCTGTGTCTGGTCGAATGTCATGCGCCATCAAAAGGGAACGTCATCGGTGACAGGCGTAGCTGCGCCCACTGGCGCCGCACGCCGTGCAACGACAAAGCCGCTTTGACGAATATGCTCCACCACCGCCTGGGCAAGGACACGTGCCAGCAGATCGTCGTCGATCTCACCCTGCATCGAGCGTCCCAGCATGACACGGCCGATCATGCCTTCGCGCGGGCCGATAAGGCGGCGCAAGGTGCTCGGACGCAGATATTGGCTGAGGATGAAATGCAGGCTGGTCGCCAGCTCCGCTTTCACCTTGGGCTCAATATCCCCTTGCGCGCGCGGCATGGCGGATGCCAGACGGACATCGCCGAGATCATCCTCGGCCTCCTCTTCCGCTGCCGGCATGGCCAGCGACATCGGGTAAGCGAAGGCCATTTCGGCCAGATCTTCCGCCGTCAGACGATCGTCACGCGTATGGGTCTCGATCATGTTCATGGCTGCCTCCGTGAAAACAGAACAAAACAAGAACATATTTTGGACATCAATGCAAGTGCCGTTCTGGAAACCCGCAGGATGCAGGAAGCCAGATTTCAGGAAGCTAGAGTGCGATCGTTTTTGATGGAAGCACCCTTGCTTCCATCAAAAACGATCGCACTCTAGCTTATTGAGTAGAGACGGATTCACGTTTTAGACAAAATCGCAGAGCGATTCCGTCTAAAACGATCCGGCTCTAGGTCGGCTCAGAAAGCGGGAACCGGTGGCGCCACACTGCGTCCGAGGCGCCGGCTGCCGAACAGCCCCACCAGGCCCAGCAGAAGCAGCAATGCGGCGCTTACCAGGAACGACATCAGTTCCGGCACCGCTGCTGTCGACGCCAGGTCGCTATTGGCTGCCTTGATGCTGACGAGGACCAGATGCAACAGGCTGCCGTCAAAGGCCGCATGGAGCAGCACGGCGACGGCATAGGCGATGAGAAGCCACAGCCATCTTTGTGCCGACTGCCAGCGCCAGGCCAGGAAAAAGCCAGCCACCATCGCCAGCAAGCCATGCAACAGCCCGCCGAAGATACCGCGCAGCGCGGCAAAGCCCAGCAGATGGGTCTGAAATTGCGGCACGGTTGCCGCCGCCGCGACATAAAGCAGGCTCTCGCAGGTGGCAAAACCGAGGGCTCCATAGAGCAACAGCTCGGCTGGATCACTGCGGCTCCGCTGCCACCTGGAGGCCAGCAACAACAGGATCACGGCGACACCGATCTTGACGGCCTCTTCCGGCAAGGCGGCGTAAAGCAGTGCCAGCCTGAACATGCCACTGAGGGTCGTCGCCCCTTGCAACTCGGCCATCGCATAGGGTGCCAGAGATTGCCCCAGCGCACCGACGAAGAAGCTGCCGATGATGAGTCCGACGGCGAGCCCGGTTGCCAGGAAGGCGACCCAGCATAGACGCCAATCGAGGCGCCAGCGGAACAGCCAGCGCACCAGCAGCGCATAAACCAGGGTCGTCGCTAATATGCACAAGCCCGGTACCGGCAGGGCCGCCCAATCCACCATCTCGCCTGTCACGTCATCTTCCCTATCGCATCGCCTGCGCCACGACCAA
>DATMUQ010000695.1:0-5621 GCA_035563795.1 Terriglobales bacterium
GGTCGCCGGCATCGCTTCCTTGAGCTTGGCGATCTCCATGCGGGTGGCGACACGCAAGGCAGCGTCGAGATTGGACAGCGGCTCGTCGAACAGGAAGACCTTCGGATTACGCACGATGGCGCGACCGATGGCGACGCGCTGCCGCTGGCCGCCGGACAAAGCCTTGGGAACGCGGTCGAGATATTGCGTGAGCTGCAGGATTTCCGCTGCCTGGCGGACCCGTCGGTCGATCTCCGCCTTGCTCTCGCGGGCGATCTTCATGCCGAAGGCCATGTTGTCATAGACCGTCATATGCGGATAAAGCGCATAGGATTGGAACACCATGGCGATGCCGCGCTGGGATGGCGGCACATGGTTGACGACATCGCCGGCGATGCTGATCTCGCCATCGGTGATGTCCTCAAGCCCCGCGATCAGGCGCAAGAGGGTCGACTTGCCACAACCCGACGGCCCGACGAAGACGATGAATTCGCCCGATCTGATCTCGAGGTCGATCCCATGCAGGATATTCACGCCACCAAAGGATTTACGGACCTGCGTGAGGGTTAAATCGGCCATCTCAGTTCCCCTGTTCCCATGGCATTTGCGCGCCCGGCATTTTCGCGGCTGTTCCGGCGCGATAGGCTTGTGACATTGCGGCCGAGCTCATTCCGCGCGGCTGCCCGGCGTCAGGCTGGCGAGCCAATTGGTGAGCGCATCTGCCCGCTGATTGCGAATTTCGATATCGTTCTTGCGCCGGATCGCCGCCCGTACGAGGCGGCCGCCGAGATAGCGGAAAGGCTCGGGCGGCAGGGTCATGCGACGCTTCAACCCGACGAGCCCGCTGGAACTCCAGCGGTCCTTGCGCTCGAGAACGAGGCTCGCGAGAATCCGCCCGCCGATCGGTGTCTGGGCGATGCCGGTGCCGTTGAAGCCCATGCCGAAGAAGATGTTCGGATGATCGCGCAGATGATCGAAGACCGGCACATGCTCGGGCACGCAATCGATTGGGCCGGCCCAATCGTGATCGATCTTCACGTCCCGCAAGGCCGGATAGACGCGTCGCAATTCCCGCCGGTTGTCATGGCCGCGTTCCGGACTGCGATTGAAGCTGGTGCCGAAATCGCCATTGAAGGCGATATGCCCGCTGCCGCGACCGAAGATCACCCGACCCTTCGGTGTGCGCTGGTAATAGAGCACATGGCTCTGCGCATCGCAGATCGAGGCCCCGTCACGCCAGCCGATCCGGTCAAGGAGATCAGGTACCTCAGCGGTAGCAACGACCTGGCTGGAGACCACATAGAGATGCTTGCGCAATTCCGGCAAGGCCGACAGCCAGGCATTGGCGGCGAGCACCACTTTTTCCGCTTCCACCGAACCTCGTGCGGTCCGCAAGGTGCAGATCCGGCCCGGGACGATATCGATCACTGGGCTCTGCTCATGGATGACAATGCCACAAGCGAGCGCTAGGTCGCGCAGGCCGGTGGCGAGCTTGGCGGGATGCACCGTACCGGCATGCGGCTCGATAATGCCGGTATAGGAGGCGGCGGAACCGGTGCGTTGTGCGATCTCTGCCGCGCCCAATGTGCGGAAGCGTTCGGCCCCTGCCGCCTCGGTCATCGCCACGGCCCGGTCCCAAGCGCCTTCTTGCGCTTTGGAGCTCGCGGTCCACAGCCAGCCATCGAGCCGCAGGTCCATCTCGATGGTGCCCTGGCGCTGTAATTGCTCCAGCTCGCCGATCGCATCGACCGTTTCGGCGCACAGTTGACGCGCCTCTTCATTCCCGACCACGGCGCTGATCTGGTCGAGTTCGGCGAACCAGGAATGCACCTGGCCGCCATTGCGCCCAGAGGCGCCGGAGCCGCAGAGGTCGGCCTCGAGAATGACGATGCGCGTCTCCGGTGCCTGCGCGCGGATGCGCAACGCCGTCCAGAGGCCGGTGAATCCACCGCCGACAATGGCAACATCGGCCCGCACCGTACCCTCAAGCGGGGCCGTCACGGAAGCCGCCTGCACATCCTGCAGCCAGAAGGATCGGTCAGCAAAAGCGGCGACGGCCGGCTGCCGCAGGCGAAGATGACTCACGTTCAGTTTCCTTTTGCCGCAGTGGCCTTCGTCGGCGCGATATAGGCGTTGTATTTCGTCAGCAGCCAGGCCGGAATACGCCGCGTTTCCTGGGGAAAGCCGCCGACATGCTGGCAGGTCTCGGCCGCCGCTGCCGCTGCCCTGCGCAGGGCCTCGGCGGCATTCTGCTTTTCGCCGACGAAGGCGGTCAGGAAGGAGGCGATGAAGCTGTCACCGGCACCGCAGGTATCGATGACTGTGATGGGCCTGGCGGGGGTATGCAGCAACGCACCGCCATCGCTGAAATAGGCGCCGCGGCTGCCGCAAGTGACAACGATTTGCCGGGCGCCAGCGGCCTTGAGTGACGCGAAGATCGGCTCGACCGGCACATCCGCCTCGTCCGGCCCCGAGGCAAAGACAAGGGATACGCCTTCCAGCGGTAAGCTGCGATGTGCGGTCGAGACATCGACACTGAAGGGAATGCCATCGGCGATCAGGCGTTGCACCAGATCCTTGTTAGCATTGGTGCCGAGATGCACCCAGCCGGCGGTACGCGCGCTTGCATAGCGATCATCGGACGGCATGTAAGTCTCGCCAACGCCGAGCGATTCCAGCAGGATCTTGCGGTCGCCCGCTTCTTCGCGCAGCAAGGTGACGGCAGTTTCACCGTGCTGACGCTCGACATCGGCAGGAGCCAGGCCCGCCGTCGCGATCTCGGCCACCAGGATATCGGCTTCCGGGTCACTGCCGACGGCACCGAAATAGCGCGCATTCCAGCCATTGCGATGCCACTGGACCGCGACATTCAGGGCATTGCCGCCGGTCGTCATCAGGTCCTTGTTGACATAGACGTCGAGACAATTATCGCCGATCGCGACCAGGGTCGGTGAGGGAGTCGGCGTCATGCGGGCCCCATCATGCTTTTGTCCCATCATGCTTCTGCCGCAATGCGGTTGAGATAAGGCTCGATCGCGGCGAGATTTCGCTTCCAAGCAGCGATCGGATCGAGCGCATAGGAGCCGTTGCCGAAGGGCTCGAAGGTCAGCTTGCCGGCATAGCCATGTTCCGCCAGCTCACCGATATAGCGGCCGAGCGGCAGGTTGCCGTCGCCCCAGACCAGGTGTCCGGCGGGTGTGCCGTCCACGA
The DNA here is from genome assembly GCA_035563795.1 of Terriglobales bacterium. Taxonomy (GTDB): domain Bacteria; phylum Pseudomonadota; class Alphaproteobacteria; order Dongiales; family Dongiaceae; genus Dongia_B. Next base: position 3,190 of record DATMUQ010000695.1, read on the forward strand.
CCTGCACATGCGCGACCCGCTGGCCGAGGAGGCGGAAATAATCCGCGACCGTGTCGCCTGCCGCGGCCATGGCCACGGTATCCAGTACCACATCCATATTCTCCGCGCCGATCTCATCCAGCATCCGGCGCAGGTCGGGTGCATTCAGCAGGATATTGGTCTCGACACGCTGGAGCGGCTCCAGGAGGCAGCGGATGCCGCGGTGATTGGCATAGGCTGCAATCTCGCGCAGCGACTCCACGGCGCGTTTCCAGGCCGTCTCCGGAGCCTCGGTCTCATAACCACGCCCGGAGGTCAGAAAGAGATATTTCGCACCCAGGCTGGCGCAGATATCGGCGGCCCGGTAGAACCGCTCGATGCTGGCCTGGCGCAGGCCTGCGTCGCCCGAGGCGATATTGATCGGATAGAGCACCTGTTCGGGCGTGAAGCAGAAAGTCGACAGGCCATGATCGGCGAGAATGCGGCGCACCTCGGCAATCCGCTGATCGGTCACATGAAAGAGGTCGAGATGCTGGGCGATGCCCCACAACTCGATCTCCCGCATTCCGAAGTCGCGGAGCGCCGCCGCAACCTTTTCCAGCGGGTAATGCTGGAAGCAGAAGTTGGCGCCGATCAACTGGCTGGACGCGAGCTGTGGCATGAAATCTCCCCGAACTCTTTATTTGCCGATGCCGTCGGACAGGCCACGGATGAAATAGCGTTGTGCCACGAAGAAGACGATGACGATCGGCAGGGCCGAGATGGTCATCGCCGCGAAGACCTCGGCATAATTCGTCCCATGCTTTGCCATGATCGAGGTCAACCCGACCGGCAATGTCTGCGAGCTGGCATCGCTGGAGAAGATCATGGCGAAGAGATATTCGTTCCAGGCAAAGAGCACATGCAGGATGATGCAGGAGACAATGATCGGCCGGCAGAGCGGCAGGATGATGCGCCAGAAGATCTGCCCCTCGCTGGCGCCGTCCATGGTCGCCGCCTCGTCGAGGTCGCGTGACAGATCGAGCATATAGGCGCGGATCAGGAAGGTGCTGAAGGGCACCCGGAACGCCGTATAGAGAATGATGAGGGCCCAATAGGTGTTATAGAGCCCCAGCGCCTGCATCATCTTCACCAGCGGAATGACCGCCACGGTCGGACTCAGCATCAGCCCGCCCAGGACGAAGCCGACCACCAGCGGCTTTGCCGGCATTCTGGTGCGGGTGAGGCCATAGGCAGTCCAGGCGCTCACCAGCACGGTGCAGATGCCGGAAGCAACGGTCACCAGCAGGCTGACGCTGACATAGTCACGCACACCCTGGTTCCAGGCCTGCACGTAATTGCCCCAGGACCAGCCGATCGGCAAAGCGAAGGGATCACCGAAGATCTGGGTATTGTTCTTGAAGCCGTTGAGCGCCATCCAGATCAGCGGATAGATGACGACGATGCCGAGGCAGATCAGGAAGGCATAGAGGAAGGCTTTGGCGATGACGCCGTAGACATTGACCGGGCGCATGCGGACGCGCGGCATTTGCCGGGCAGTGGAGATCATGGTCAAAACTGCACCCTCCGGCGCCTGGTATAGATCAGCTGCGCAACGCCAGTCAGCATGGTGACGACGAAGATGACGGCGGCGATGGCCGCGCCATAGCCGAAATTGTCTTCGATAAAGCCCTGCTGGTAGAGCCAGGTGCCGAGGACCTGGCTGCTGTTATTGGGACCGCCCGCCGTCATCACCATCACTTCGTTGAAGACCTGGAAAGCGCCGGTGATGGTGACGATGATCATTAACCCGGTCATCTCGCGGGTCAGCGGGAAGGTAATGGCCCAGAGGCGCCGCCAGGAGCCGGCGCCATCGATGATCGAGGCGTCGTAGAGCTCGCGGGGAATCTTCTGAATGGCAATGGCAAAAAGCAGGGTGGAATAGCCGAAGCCCTGCCATTGGCTCATGGCGATGATCGCATAGATGGCCGTTCCGGCATCGCCCAGCCAGGGCCGGATGAGCATGTCGAGGCCGATAGCCCGCAGCGCCGCATCCAGCAACCCGATCTCAGGCTGATAGATGAAATAGAACAGCAGGCCGGTCACGGTGATGGAGATGGCCGACGGCACGAAATAGATGGCGCGCCAGAAGCGGCGCCATTTTTCCGAGGCCAAGCCCTCGATCATCGCCGCCAGCAGGAAAGCGCCGAAGACCTGGAAGACGATCGAGATCACCGCATAGAGCGCATTGTTCCAGAGCGAGGTCCAGACGACAGGATCCTGCAAGAGGCGGTCGTAATTGGCGAGACCGACATCGGTGATCTCGCCGGTATAGATGTCCTGGTCCGTGGTGCTGACAATGAAATTGTCGATAATCGGATAATAGACAAACCAGCCGATCAGGATCACGGCGGCCGCAATCCAGCGAAAGGAAAAGAGCTGGCGCAGGCGGGTTCCTGGTCGTCTGCCCCGGG
>DATMUQ010000696.1:0-3174 GCA_035563795.1 Terriglobales bacterium
CGCCGGGTGCAGACCGGCTTCGATCCCGAGACCGGCAAGCCGATCTATGAGGAAGAGCCCTACGATCTCAACCCGCTGCCCTTCATCGTCGTCGTCGTCGACGAAATGGCCGATCTGATGCTGGTCGCCGGCAAGGATATCGAAGCCGCGATCCAGCGCCTGGCGCAGATGGCCCGCGCCGCCGGCATCCACATCATCATGGCGACCCAGCGCCCGTCGGTCGACGTCATCACCGGCACCATCAAGGCGAACTTCCCGACCCGCGTCAGTTTCCACGTCACCACCAAGATCGACAGCCGCACCATTCTCGGCGAGACCGGTGCCGAACAGCTCCTCGGCCAGGGCGACATGCTCTACATGGCCAATGGCGGCCGCGTGACCCGCGTTCATGGTCCGTTCGTTTCCGACAAGGAAGTCGAGACCATCGTCAGGTTCCTGAAGGAACAGGGCGAACCGGCCTACATCGATGACGTCACCGAGGAAGAGGAAAGCCTCGATAGCGAAGACGTGAGCCCGGGCGGCGGTGGCGGCGGCTCCGGCGACGACCTATATGATCAGGCGGTGGCGCTGGTCTGCCGCGAGCGCAAGGCATCGACAAGTTTCGTGCAACGCCATCTGCAGATCGGCTATAACCGCGCCGCCCGGCTGATCGAGCGGATGGAAAAGGAAGGCGTCGTCAGTGGCGCCAACCATGTCGGCAAGCGCGAGGTCCTGGCCCGCAATATCGACGCCGACTGACGCCGCACCCCGATCCGGCAAATCCGGGCCGGCAAAGATGGGCATATTCCTGCCAGAATTGCTTGGCAGGGTGACCGTCGATAACCGGTAGCCGATAAACCGGGAAGTTGGGCCAAGGTCAGGGACAGGACTGAGCCGGCGGCAATCCGCCGGTGCCGGAGCGACGACAACAGAGTGGATTTACCGTGACTGCATCGACTTTCAACCGCCGCCGTTTTCTCCAGTTTTCGGCGCTCACCGCCGGCTGCCTCGCCTTTGGCGCGGAGGGCATCGTCCCCGCTTTCGCCAAGGCGGCCCCGCAGCAGATAACCTTGAGCCCGGAAGACCAGCAGGACATCGACCGGATCGAGCAGTATCTCAACGACCTGACCTCGGTCGAGGCCCGCTTCCAGCAGTATTCAGCCGATTCAGGCCTGGTTTTCGGCAAGATTTATCTGCGCCGCCCGGGCCGGCTGCGGGTCGAATATGATCCGCCCAGCAAGGTGATCCTGGTCGCCGACGGCATTGCCCTCAGCTATTACGACGGCGAGCTGAACAACATCAACCAGGTGCCACTCAACCTGTCGCCGATGTGGTTCCTGTTGAAGGACAAGGTGCTGTTGAACGGCAAGGACGTCACCCTGACCTCGTTCAAGCGGGCGCCTGGCGCCTTCCAGGTCGGCCTGGTCCAGACCGATCAGCCGGATGCCGGCAATGTGGTGCTGGAATTCGGCGACAAGCCGCTGGAATTGCGGCAATGGACCCTGACCGACAACAAGAACCAGCAGGTCCAGGTCGGGCTCTATGACGCCCATTTCGGCGTCCAGCTCGCCAACGAGCTGTTCGCCACCCCGCAACGGAAGTCCAAGAAGCCCTGATGCCCAACGAGAGGGCTGGGGCCGGAGCGGTATGTGAAACCGCTTCGGTTCAAGGGGATAGCGGCCGATTCATGGTTAACTAACTGGCTCGCTTCGGTTTTTTTTCTGCAATCCTCACATACCCGGTAACACCCTCCGATAGCGCTAACCCATATTCTGCCTTATATATTCGGCATTATTGGGGGCTATAGGAGCCAAGGGACGCATGGTCGCGCAGGCCGTGACGGCAGCGCCATGAGCGCGGGATCAACCGACGGATCTCGACCGGAAAACAGCTGGGCGATGAGCGCCGAGGCTGCGTCCTTGCGCGTCCTCCAGGAAGAGCTCGGGCAGATCTTCGGCCTTGCTTATGCGCGGCTGCGTTCGCCGATCTGGGTCTTCGATTTCGACCGCAAGCGGGTGCTGTGGGGCAATACCGCCGCGCTCGATCTGTGGCGTGCACCCGATCTCGAGGAACTGCTGTGCCGCGACCTCGGCATCGACATGTCGCCCTCGGTAGCTGCCCGCCTGATGCAATACCGCGAGGATTTCGAGCGCCGCGACGTCACCTTTTCCGAGGTCTGGACGCTCTATCCGCAGGGCCAGCCCCGTACCCTGCATGTCATCTATAGCGGCCTGCGCCTGTCGGACGGGCGCATGGCCCTATTCTGCGAGGGCATTTCGGCTTTCAACGAGACGCCGGAGACGTTGCGCAGCGCCGAGGCTCTGCTCCATACCTCGGTATTGATCACGCTCTACGATCTCGCCGGCATGCCGCTCTATCGCAATCCGGCCGCCCGCAGTGCAGCGCCGCGCGATGATTCAGGTCCCGGCATGCCGCTTGGCAGCCGCTTCGTCGACGCCCATGCCTATGGGCAGATGCTGGCCGAACTGACGACGCTCGGCGAGGCCAAGCTGATCGCCCGCATGCATACTGCGGCCGGCGAGCGCTGGCACGCCATCACAGCCCGCGAATGCCATGACGCCGCCACCGGCGCCCCGGCCCGGCTGCTGACCGAGGTGGATGTCACCGAGACCAAGCTCTACCAGCGCCGGCTGGAAGAGAGCCAGGATCAGCTGGAGCGCCAGACCAGCGATCTCCGCCTGGCGCAACAAGGAGCGGAAGCGGCGAGCCGCGCCAAATCCTCCTTCCTCGCCCATATGAGCCATGAATTGCGCACGCCCTTGAACGCCATCATCGGCTTTTCCGATGTCATGCGGCGCGGCACGCTGGGCGAGATCGCACCACCGGTCTACGGCGACTATGCCCAGATCATCCATGAAAGCGGCGACCACCTGCTGGCCCTCATCAACGACATCCTCGACATTTCCAAGATCGAGGCCGGCAAGATGGAATTGCAGCCGGAGGCGCTCGATCCCCGCAGCTTGACCGAGAGCAGCCGGCGGTTGATCTCCGGCTTGGTCAAAAGCGCCGGCAGTTCCCTCAGCGTCACGGTGGAAGACGAGCTCGACAGCATCTTCGCCGACGAACGGGCCTTGAAGCAGATCATCATCAACCTGCTGTCCAATGCGGTGAAATTCACTCCGGCTGGCGGCGAAATCGGCCTTGAGGCAGGCCGCCATGGCCGCAACGGCAGCC
>DATMUQ010000697.1:0-5981 GCA_035563795.1 Terriglobales bacterium
CTCTTTCCCGGCGCCGACGCCCTCTTCAATCAGCGCCGCAAGCTGCCCCTTCAAGGGCTTCTGACAGGCCGTTTTTCCCAAACTGTTGCCGATTGTGGCGGAACCCGCTTAGATACCCGAAATAAACCTCGGGGGACCAATGGCAACGAAGAAGTCACCGAAGCCGCAGCCAGCCAAGCCGGTCGTTAAGCCGGTGGCCAAGCCAGCCGCTGTCAAAGCCACACCGAAGCCCGCCAAGCCATTGAAGGAACAGCCGAAAGCCAAGACTCCCGTGGTCTCCGCGCCGGTCAAGCCGGCGGCCAAGCCAGCTGCCAAGGCGGCGCCGGCGCCAAGCCCGGCCCCGCTGGAAACCAAACCGGCGGTGACCAAGACGGCGGCACCGGCCGCGCCGGCGGCGAAGTCGGCTGCGCCGAAAGCCATGCCGAGTCGTCGACCGAGCAATGGGGCGATCAAGGTTGCGATCGTCGGTTGCGCCGGCCGTATGGGGCAGATGCTGCTCAAGCTGCTGATCAATGCGCCGGGGGTGGTGGTGGTCGGCGGCACCGAGCGCCGCGGCTCGCCCGCCATGGGCCAGGATCTCGGCGCCCTGGCCGGCGTCGACCCGCTCGGCATCTCGGTCACCGAGGATCCGGCGCTGCTGTTCGAGACCGCCGATGTGGTGGTCGATTTCACCAATCCGTCGGCGACGGTGATGCATGCCGGCCTCGCCGCCAAATTCGGCTGCGCCCATGTGGTCGGCACCACCGGTCTCGATGCCGACCAGATTGCCGCCATCGGCCGCGCCGCCCAGCGCACCACCATCGTGCTGGCCGCCAATATGAGCCTCGGCGTCAATCTGCTGCAGCAGGTGGTGGAGGAAGTGGCCCGCATCCTCGATCCGGAATGGGATATCGAGATCATCGAGATGCATCATCGCCACAAGGTCGATGCGCCCTCGGGCACCGCTTTGGCCTTGGGCGAAGCGGCGGCGCGCGGTCGCAATGTGGCGCTGCGCCGGGTGGCGCGGCGTTCGCGCGACGGCCAGGTCGGCCCGCGTCAGCGCGGCGAGATCGGCTTTGCCGCCTTGCGCGGCGGCGACGTGGTCGGCGATCACACGGTGATCTTCGCTGCCGATGGTGAGCGGGTGGAAATCACCCATAAGGCTTCCAGCCGCGAGATCTTCGCCCGCGGCGCCGTCAAGGCGGTGCTCTGGGCGGCCGGCAAGAAACCCGGTCTCTACAGCATGCGCGATGTGCTGGGCTTCAGTGTCACCGGCCCGTCCGGCAATGCCGCATCCGGCAATGGCAACGGCAATGGCGGCTGATTAAGCCGCCGGCGTCGCACGCCGACTTCTTGCGCCGGAGCCAGTCCGGCGGGTTCATATGATGATCATGCGTGTAGGCTATCGTGCCTGCCCCGATAAGCGGGGCAGGCGCGGTGGCGCGACCCCTGACTGATCTTTGACTCATCGACATGGAGAGGTGGCAGATGCAGGCGATCAACCCTGATGGCGTGACCATTCCCGGCATTGCCCAGGCGATGCTGCTGGATAAGAACGAGCGGCTACTGCTGATTTCCGGCCAGGTGGCCCTGAATGCCGCCGGGGCGCTGGTTGGCAGCGATCTCGAAACCCAATTGGTCCAGGTGTTCGAGAACATGCGCGTGGTGCTGGCAGCGGCGCAGGCGGATTTCCGCCATGTGGCACGCTTCACCATCTATGTCTGCGACTACCATCCCGACAAGCTGCCGATCATCCGCAGCGTGCGCAATCGCTACATCGATCCGGCCCATCCACCGGCCAGTTCGCTGATCGGTGTCGCCGCCTTGTTCCAGCCCGGCGTCCTGATCGAGATCGACGCCCTGGCGGCGGTGCCGGCCTAGCTGGTTCGCTTAGCGGCCGGGCTCGCTGGAGTCCGGCCCTTGAGAAACCGCGCGCTGGCGAGGCCGCCGAGGATCAGCAGCAAGGCCGCCAGCGCGTTCCAGCCCGGCTTCTCGCCGAGGCAGAAGAAGCCCCAGGCAATCCCCATCAGCGGCACCAGATAATTGTTGAAGCTGGCGAAGGCGGCGCCGGCACGGCGCAGGATCAGATAGAAGAGCAGGTTGCCGGCTGCCGTCGAGATGATGCCGAGCCACAGCACGGCCAGCAGAGCCGGGGTGGTGAAGGTTACCTGCCAGGGCCGGTCATGCGCCAGCCAGAGCGGCAACAGGCAGATGACCGCCAGCACCAGGATGACACCCGTCGTCATCTCCGAGCCCATTGGCGGCAGCTTGCGGGCATTGATGCCGTAGAAGGAATAGCTGACACAGCCGCCGAGAATGGCGAGCTGGCCGATGACGCTCTGTCCGAGGCCGCTCAAGGCATCGACGCCGACCAGGACGATGATGCCGATGAAGGCGAGGGTGACGCCCACCGACTTGCCGAGGGTCAGCTTCTCGTCATGGGTCATCAGATGGGCGAGGATGACGACGAAGATCGGGATGATCGCCATCAGGATCGCCGCCAGATTGGAGGGCGTGTATTGCTCGCCCCAGCCGATCAGGAAGAAGGGCAGGGCATTGCCGATGATGCCCATCAGCAGCAGGCGCGCCCAGACCGCCTTGCTGCGCGGCCAGGCCTGGTTGCGCCCCAAAGCCAGGCCGCTCAGGATGACGGCGCCGATGCCGATGCGGATGGTCGCCAGCGTGAGCGGCGGCATGCCGTTATCGACGGCGATCTTGATGGCGATGAAAGACGAGCCCCACAGCACCGAGAGAAACACCAGCAGGGCGAATTCGATCGGGCCGGAATGGCGGATGGCCGGTTGGGCGGAAGGGCTGGCGCTGGACATGCTGGATCGGCTGCGGTGGTTTTCTTGCTTATCTTGCGGCTGGGTCGATCTCTGGTCAGGCAGTGCGCAGGCGGTTCAGCACGGCGCGCAATTCCTGAGCGACGTCGCGCCGCTCCTGCGGGCTCAAGAAGCTGCCGATGCGCAATTGCTTGCCATGGGAGCGCAGATAGAGGCTGCTCTCATATTCATCCGGCTCGTCGAGGATCACCTGCAGCCAGTAAGGCTGGAAGCGGTAGAGCTGGCGCTCGCCTTTCGGTGTCATCACCTCCACCATCAGCCGGTCGCGATAGAGCCGCAACCGCTCGCTGCGCTTATCGCCCTGCAGATGCTTGCGGAAGAGATAGATGAAGAGCAGCCATTCGGTGCCGCAGAAGCCGAAAATCGGCCAGGCGCCCATCAGCCAGAAGGCCATGCCATAGACGAAGCCGATGATGCCGGTGGCGCCGATCAGGATCGCGAAGCCCCGCGGGCTGAGGCTGCGGCGGGGATAAAGCACCGCTTCGAAAACCGTGTGCTCGGTTTCCGCGGCGACGGGTTCCGCACCCCCAAGTTGCGACGACTGGTCGTTCATGGAGGCGGAGTATAGACTGCCGCTGCGGTCGATAGAAGCCTGCCGAGGCTTGCCGGGGAGATGATTCAGCGGCGGCAAAAGCCGCGCTACCGGAATGGGTTTACGGCAGGTTTTGCGGCTGCTGGCGGCACGCCAGGCAGAACAAGCGTGGATCGGGGGAACAATGCTGAAGAAGGACCAGATCGAGGCGTTTTTCGCGCGCCTGCAGGCCGCCAATCCGGAGCCCAAGGGCGAGCTTGACTACATCAACCCCTATACTCTGCTGGTGGCGGTGGCGCTCTCCGCCCAGGCAACCGATGTTTCCGTCAACAAGGCGACCGGGCCGCTATTCGAAATCGTCGACACGCCGCAGAAGATGGTCAAGCTCGGCGAGGCCAAGCTCAAGAACTATATCAAGACCATCGGCCTCTATAACACCAAGGCCAAGAACGTCATCAAGCTCTCTGAGATCCTCATCGAGAAATATGGCGGCCAGGTGCCGGAGGATCGCGCCGCCTTGGAAGAGCTGCCGGGCGTGGGTCGCAAGACGGCGAATGTCGTGCTCAACATCGCCTTCGGCCATCACACCATTGCCGTCGACACCCATCTCTTCCGGGTCAGCAACCGCACCGGCCTTGCTCCCGGCGCAACACCGCTCGCCGTTGAGCTCGCGCTCGAAAAGAAAGTACCAGCCCATTACAAGCGCCACGCCCATCACTGGCTGATCCTGCACGGCCGCTATGTCTGCAAGGCCAGGAAGCCCGATTGCCCCGCTTGTGTCGTCCGCGAGATCTGCCAGTTCAAGGGCAAGACGCTGGTGGAGGCGGAGTGAAAGGATGCAATTTCTATCAAAGTTTTCAGCGGCACTAATCTGCGCTGCGATTCTGTTTCCGGCTTTAAGTCGAGCTGATGACGCACGCTGGAATGTACATATCGAGCATCTGTTGCCGCAGAATTGTCACGCCGGCGATCTTGCACAGCTTGTGGAACGGCAAAAGCTCGATGAGCCAGCACCGGAACGGCTGACAGTAGGTCGTTGGGAAATTGTTCGATGGCCGAATACTTACAATCCCAAAGCAATAAATGGTGTCGATACTGACAAGTTTGACAATCGTGACTTTATCGAGATTTATCCGGCGGGAGCGAATTCCATAGGAGGCTGTCGGTTCCTCGTAACGAATGATCCAGAGTCAGTCGCGCGCACAGAAATTAGCTGGCGACGCGACCCTATCGCCGATCGTCCGACACCACAGCTGATTATCGGAGTTTATAGCGGTGGCGCGACGGGATGCTGTTGGACGTCTTATATTGTCTCGCTTGGCGCCAAGCTGAGAGTTGATTCCATGTCACCCATCGTCGGCGAGAATGGGATCTCTTATCTCGAGAAGAACCCCAAGTCGCCGCCAGATATTACCCTGCCAGATATGGGCTTTCCAGGTATTGGATGTTGCTCTGCAGAGAATCATGGCGGCTGGTTACCATACAGCGGTGCTCCGAATTTGATATTTGCTTGGCGTGCTATCGGATACGAGCTGGCCCCACCGCGACATACGCCGCCACCATCGGCATCAGAGTTGACCGAGTGGCGGCAGCAAATGAAGGATGCCTTTTCGATCATGACATTCGACAAACGCTATAGGGCCTTTGACGATCCGGATGTCGCAGAATCTAACCTCGTGATGAACCCGGTGATCTGGCGGCATGTCCTTGATCTCATCTACACCGGTTACACAGATATAGCGGTGAAATTACTGAATGATACCTGGCCTCATGACATCCGTGGCAAGGACGTCTTCTGGCAAGATTTTCGTCGGCAGCTGCAATGGTATTCTCATCTCTGGGATGCCCGCCATTTGGACCAGCTCCTGCCGCGGCATTTGCCCCCGAAAGGTTGAGCAAAGAGAGCCATTCTAAGATCGGCAGGCTCTGCGCTAGACTTGCGCTGGGACTGTTGGGGTTCTTGGGAGGAAGCGCCATGCGCAGGTTGCGCTGGATATCGGTTGTCGGCTGCTTGCTGCTCGCTTGGTTTTTGGCGTCAGGGCAAGCCCTCGCCCAGGATGCGCAGCCGAGCGATCAGAAGCCGGCTGCATCGAAACCGATCGCCGCCGTGACCCATCTCGACAAGCCGTTTTGCGAAGCCGATGCGCTGAAGCAGCTCGCTGTGCGCCGCAAGGTGTCGACACCGGCCGCCATCGTCACCGATCTCGGCCGCAGCTATCGCCTCAGTCAATGGGCGGCGGTGCCAGGCGGCATCGATCAGGCCGATGCGCCGGCCGCCTTCGCGCTCATTGAAAAAGCCGGGCAATGCCAGCTGCTGGTCTCCGGCCAGCAGGTCAGCGTTACGAGCCTGCATCTGCCGGCGGATTCCGCGCCGGCGCCGCAGCTTGTCATCAGCAGCTATAGCGGCGGCGCCCATTGCTGCTTCTCTTATGACGTCGTCAGCCTCGGCAAGAGCTTCGCCGCCGATGCGATCGACAGCGCCGATTCACCGATCAGCCTGATCGGGCTCGGCGATGGCGACACGCCGGACATCGCCTATAGCGACATGGCCTTCGCCTATTGGAACACCAGCTTCGCGCAATCGCCGGCGGGCCAGGTGCGCCTCACCTGGGACAAGGATCGCT
>DATMUQ010000698.1:0-2621 GCA_035563795.1 Terriglobales bacterium
CGCGCTTGCTGACTGGGTGGTGCTTGAAAGAGACACCCCGGCCGACGCACCCTACCGCCAGTCGCTCTCCGAGAATATCGACAAGGCGGCGCGCCAGCTCGGCAAGGATCCCGCCACCCTGCCGGGCCGCGAGCCGGGCCATCAGGGCGGCACTGCGCCAACCGACGATGCGGCCGCCGCGACGAGCAATGCAGCCGCCGCCAATCAGCCTAGCGCCAATCAGTCTGGGCCGAGCGCGCAGGACATGCAGCAGGCATCGCAGATGTCGCCGCAGGACCGCGCCGCTTTCATTCAGTCCATGGTCGACCGCCTGGCCGATCACTTGAAGCAGCAGCCGGACGATCTCGAAGGCTGGCTGAAATTGGCCCGGGCCTATGGCGTCCTCAACCGCGCCGACGATGCCCGCCAGGCCTGGGGCAAGGCCGCGGCTTTGGCGCCAGACAAGCTCGACGTGCAACTCGACTATGCAAATGCCTTGATTGCCGGCCTGCCCAATCTCGATCACGATTTGCCGGCTGACTTCGTGACGACGGTTGCCCATATCCAGCAGCTGGCCCCGGACAACCCGCTCGGCCTCTATTACGGCGGACTGGTGGCGCGGGCCGGCGGCCGCACCGACGAGGCGAAGCAGCTCTGGCAGCGGGTCCTGGCCCTGCTGCCGGCCGGATCGGACCAGCGCGCCGCCATGCAGCGCGAGATTGACGGCCTGGGCACAGCCCCGGCACAGTGAATACCGAGCGCCCGTCCTTGCGGCGGGCCAATAACAAGGCAGCCAAGCTGCTATCTGACAAGGCAGTCCAACTGCCGGGGCCGGCAATGTCCGGTCATCTCTGGGTCGAAAATGAGGGGTCGAAGATCATGAGTGCCGATGGAGTTCAAACGCAGCATCGTATCGACGTGCCGTTGCCGAAAGGGCCGGTCATGTCGCTGCCGGCCAAGGCCTATTGTGAGCGCAGCATCTACGAGGCGGAGCGCCGCGAGGTCTTCTTCAAGGAATGGCAGTTCATCGGCTGCGAGCGCGATCTGCCCAATCCCGGCGATTATCTGGCGACCGAGATCACCGGCTGGCGCATCTTCGTGCTGCGCAACCGTGATGGCGATCTGCGCGCCTTCCACAACATCTGCTCGCACCGCGCGGCGCAGCTGCTGGAGCCCGGCAAGGGCCATTGCGACGTGTTGCGCTGTCCCTATCACGGCTGGACTTTCGACGCCGAAGGCCAGCTGAAGGCGACGCCGCATTTCGGCGAGGCCGAGTGGTTCAACAAGAAGGACTTCCCGCTGCATCCGATCAAGGTCGAGAGCTGGCGCGGTCTCGTCTTCGTCTGCCTCGATCCGGCGGCGCCGCCGCTGCTGGAAAGCCTCGGTGCTTTGCCGGATCTGGTGGCGCCCTATCCGATCGAGAGCTTCAGCAAGCTCGACGAGGCGCATTTCGAAATGAAGTGCAACTGGAAGACCTATACTGACAATTTCGCCGAGGGCTACCACATCCCCGGCATCCATCCCGGCCTGATCAAGGCGATCGACTTCAACCGCTTCGAGACCACCTTCGCCGACCGCGTCGTCATCATGCAGGCGCCGCAGCGTGACGGCTCGATCTATGGCGGCATCTGGCTATGGATCTGGCCGAACATGACCTTGTCGGTCTATCCCGACGGCATGAACACCTCGCGCATCCTGCCGCTGGATGAGGGCCGCACCCAGCTCATCTATAACTTCTATTTCGCCGATCTCAGCGAAGAGAAGCTGCCGGCCCATCGCCGCACCATCGAGACCAATTGCGATATCGTGCGCGAGGATTTCGGGATCTGCGAAATCTCCCAGGGCAACCTTGCCGCCGGCATCTATCAGCGCGGACCCTTGAGTCCCCGCCACGAAGAGGGCTTGCGGTACTATCATCACCGCTTGCGCCAAGCCCTTGAACGTGCTGGCATAACGGAACTTTGAGGGGGCCCGGCGACTAATCAGGCATAGCTGCCCTCACATTTTGCTGGGTACGTTCACGGATTTGTGGGGAGACGATGTCTTGTAATCACCGGCCAGAGCGCCCAGGTTTAACATACGTGATGCGCAAAACCCCACGGCTTTCCCCCAGGCCGGCGCATCTCGCGATTCCCCTGATAATGTCCCTGTTGCTGGCCGCCTGTTCCCCGGGCGGCCAGCTTCATAATGAGCAGGACACGCTCGACCAGGCGGCAGCCCAGCCGTTCGAGAATACCGGCAAGCCGGAGCCGGTCGACAACCCTGCCACCTCGCCTTACGCCCAGTCGATCAAACCGTCGACAGCATCGACATCCAAGAAACCTGCATCTGCCGCACCGGCGACCACGACCGCCGATGCCACGGATGACGGGCCGGCGATCACGCCGGAGCCGGTCAGCGGCCTCACCCCGACACCGGACACAGTGACGAAGCCGGCCAAGCCGACGCCAAACCCGGATGATCAGTATCTGCTGGCGCCGGCCCAGGGCACGGCGGGCCCGGCGATCAACTATCAGCAAACAGACAGCAAATCGGCGCCGATCGTGGCGGTCTTCGCGACTGACGATCCGCATCGCATCGACGTCATCGTGCGCGACGCCCTGCCGGTGAAAGCGGCGGTGTTGAGCGATCCGCAACGGCAG
>DATMUQ010000699.1:0-15782 GCA_035563795.1 Terriglobales bacterium
TGATCCAGCGGCATCATGCAGCGCCCGCCTCAGCTTCCCCTCGATCCGGTTCCGGCGCGGGAAGCTGATTTGGCGGAGGTTGCAAACGGCCTTATCAACGACGATCCCGCACCTGTCATCGAGAAGCCGCATTGGCTCGGCCACCGCGAGCGGCTGCGCCAGAAGCTGCTGAGCGCCGGGCCAGAGGCGCTGGCCGAATATGAGATGCTGGAACTGGTGTTGATGCAGGCGATCCCGCGACGCGACACCAAGCCCCTCGCCAAGCAATTGATCAGCCGCTTCGGCTCTTTCGCCGCGGTGCTCGCCGCCGAGCCCAATGCGCTGCAGGAAGTGAAGGGTGTGGGCGACGGCGTCGTCGCCATGCTGAAGATCGTGCAGCATGCGGCGCAGCTGATGCAGCGCCAGCTGGTGCTGAAACGACCAGTCCTCGGCTCCTGGCAGCAGCTTCTGGATTACTGCCACTCCGTCATGGCGCATGAGAAGGTCGAACAGTTCCGCCTGCTCTTCCTCGACGGCAAGAACCGCCTCGTCGCCGATGAGCTGCAGAATATCGGCACCGTCAACCATGCCCCGGTCTATATCCGCGAAGTGGTGAAGCGAGCGCTGGAATTCCACGCCCTCGCCGTCATCATGTGCCACAATCACCCGACCGGTGATCCGACACCGTCGCGCGACGACATCCTGCTCACCCGCGAGATCAAGAAGGCACTGGATCTCGTCGGCATCAAGCTGCACGACCATCTCATCATCGGCAAGGAAGGCCATGCCAGCCTGCGCAGTCTGCGCGTCATCGAGGGCTGGCAATAGAAGACAAGAAAAACGCCCATCCAAGAAGAACGTCAGGGACGATCGACCGCATCATGGAACGCCACGCCAATTTCATCGCCGGTGACTGGGTCGCCGGTTCCCAGACCGTCACCAATGACAATCCCTCCGATCTCGACAGCCCGGTCGGCGATTATGACTTCGCTGCAGCAACGCAATTGCATGACGCGGTTGCCGCCGCAAAGGCCGCGCAGCCGGCCTGGGGCGAAGCCTCGCCGCAGGTCCGCTTCGATGCGCTCGACAAGATCGGCACGGAATTGCTGGCGCGCAAAGAAGAGCTGGGGCGCCAGCTTTGCGCTGAGGAAGGCAAGACCCTGCCCGAAGGCATCGGTGAGGTGACGCGGGCCGGCCAGTTCTTCAAATGGTTTGCCAGCGAGTCGCTCCGCGCCCATGGCGACAAGATGCAGGGCCTCCGCCCCGGCACCGAGATGGAATCGACCCGCGAGCCCCTCGGTGTCGTCGGCGTCATCACGCCCTGGAACTTCCCCATGGGGGTCGGCTCCTGGAAGATCGCCCCGGCCCTCGCCTTCGGCAATGCCGTCGTCTGGAAGCCCGCAGAACTGGTCCCGGCCAGCGCCTGGTCGATGGCGGAGATCATCTCGCGCAGCGGCATCCCCGCCGGCGTCTTCAACCTGGTCATGGGCCATGGCAGCGATGTCGGCGCCACCCTGATCAATCACCGCGACATCGCCGCCCTCACCTTCACCGGCTCGACCCGCACCGGCCGCATCATCGCCGAGGCGGCCGCCAAGCGTTTCTGCCGCGTGCAGTTGGAGATGGGTGGCAAGAATCCCCTGATCGTGCTGGCCGATGCTGATCTCGATCTCGCTGCCGATGCAGCCTTCCAGGGTGCCTTCCTCTCCACCGGCCAGCGTTGCACGGCCTCGAGCCGCTTGATCGTCGTCGATGAGGTGCATGACGCCTTTGTCGCCAAGATGCTGGAGCGCCTGCAGAAGGTGACGATCGGCCACGCTCTCGACACCGCGACGCAGATCGGCCCGGTAGTCGATGCGCGACAATTCAAGCAGGATCTCGACTATCTCGAGATCGGCAAGCAGGAGGGCGCCCATCTTGCCTATGGCGGCGAGGTGCTGACACGCGCCACCCGCGGGCACTATCTCAATTGTGCGCTCTTTACCGAGACCAAGAACGAAATGCGGATCAACCGCGAGGAGATCTTCGGTCCCATCGCCGCCACCATCCGGGTGCGCGACTATGACGAAGCACTCAGTGTCGCCAATGACACCGAATACGGCCTCACCGCCTCACTCTTCACCCGCTCCCTCAAGCATGCCAGCCACTTCAAGCGGCATAGTCAGACAGGGGGCTGCTCGATCAATCTGCCGACCGCGGGCGTCGACTATAACGCACCCTTCGGCGGCCGGAAGAATTCCAGCTACGGGCCGCGCGAGACCGGTGAAGTGGCGCGCGACTTCTTCACCATTCTGAAAACCTCTTATATCCGGCCTTAAGCGAGACACGGAATCATGCCCCTGAATGACCAGCATTTGCCAATTCTCTTCCTCTCGCATGGCTCACCCATGCTGCCCTTCGAGAATATCGCCGCACGCGATTTCATGATCGGACTGGGTGCCAAGCTGCCACGGCCGAAGGCGATCCTCAGCATTTCCGCCCATTGGGACGCGGCCAAGCCGAGCCTGACATCAGGTGCGCATCCCGAAACCATTCACGATTTCTATGGTTTCCCCAAGGAGCTCTACCAGCTCAGCTATCCGGCACCTGGTTCGCCGGCTTTGGCCGAACATGTCGCCGAGCTGCTGCAGCAAGCGGGCCTGCCGGCCAGGCTCGATGCCACGCGCGGCTATGATCACGGCGCCTGGAACCCGCTGCTGCTGATCTATCCCGATGCGGATATCCCGGTCGTCCAACTTTCACTGCTGTCACGCGGCTCGACGGCGGATCATGTTGCGCTCGGCAAGGCGCTGGCACCTCTGCGCGATGAAGGCGTGCTGATCGTTGCTTCGGGCGGGGCGGTCCATAACCTGCGGGCCGTCGAATGGAACGGCACCCAGGCGCCGGCTTGGGCCAAGGAGTTCGATGACTGGCTGCATGACCGGCTGACTGCCGGCGAGGTCGATCGCCTGATCGGCTATCGCACCGAGATCCGCAGCGGCACGTTATCGCATCCAAGTGAGGACCATCTATTGCCGCTGTATGTCGCGCTGGGCGCCGCGTCGGTGACGGATGCCAAGGCAAAGCCGCTGCATCGCAGCTTCGCCCATGGCAGCCTCAGCATGGCGGCCTATGAATGGGCAGCCTAAGCGGCCCATCGCCGTCGAATAAGAGAAATCCCGCGGGTAATTGAGACCCAGCCGATCCGCCCCGACGGGAGATCGATTGGGTCTCGCGATGTCTTCAATGCGATTGCAGGTGACTCGAGCCGATGACATCGGTGATTGTCGACGGCGACGCACCGGTTCCGGCACCTTGCAAGGTGAGCGAGCCACCGGCGGTGAAGGAGATGACGACATCAGCGCCCGCGCCGTTATCGACGATGCTGGCGATTGCCGCATTCAATGCCGTCAGGACATCGGCGCCAGACGTTGCAAAAGAGAGATTGTCCCGCGTCGCGTCGAAATCGGTAATGGTATCCGCCCCGTCATTGAAGCTGTCGAAGCTATAGGTCGCGACGCCACCGCCGCCGGTCATCGTGTCATCGCCGAGACCGCCATTGATGGTATCGGCACCACCGCCACCATTGATGATATCGTTTCCGCCATTGCCATTGATCACATTGGCATTGGCATCGCCCGTCAGCGTATCGGCTGAAGCCGACCCGGCTATATTTTCGAAATTGCTCAGCGTATCGCTGCCATCCGCACCGGTCGCCGTTCCGGCCCCGAGATCAACCGTCACGCTGCCCCCGGCATTGGCATAGCTGACCGTATCACCTGTGCCACTACCCCCATCCAGCGTATCGTTACCGAGACCACCCGAGATGAGATCGTTGCCGCTGCCGCCGCTGATGGTATTGGCACCATTGTCACCGGTCAGCGTGTCATCGAAAGCCGAGCCCGTGATGTTTTCAAAATTGCTGAGCGTGTCATTGCCATCGGCCCCAGTCGCCGTCCCTGCACTGAGATCGACAGTCACGGCACCGCTGGCATTGGCATAGCTGACGGTATCGCCCGTGCCGCTGCCGCCATCCAATGTATCGTCCCCAAGGCCGCCGGCAATGAGATCGTCCCCGGCGCCGCCTTTGATGACATTGGCATTGCCGTCGCCGGTCAGTGTATCGTCGAAGGCGGAGCCCGTCAGGTTGGCGATGTTGATGAAGCTATCATGGCTGCCGTCACCGTCGTCGCTCGCCGTGCCGAGCGCGAGGCTCGCGATGACACCCGCCGCGGCATTGCTGTAATCCGCCGTATCGGAGCCGCTGGCCCCGCCATTCAGGATGTCGACGCCGCCTGCCCCATAGAGCGTGTCGTCACCGGCGCCGCCATTCAATGTATTGGCACCGCTATTGCCGATGATGATGTTATCGAGGCTGTTGCCGGTGCCATTGATGGCGCCACTGCCAGTCAAGGTCAGATTTTCGACATTGGCGGCCAAGGTATAGCTGACACTGGCGCGCACTTCATCAGTGCCACCCGAAGCGCCTTCAGTTACCACATCACCGGCATTGTCAACGATATAGGTGTCGTCACCGCTGCCGCCGATCAGCGTATCCGCGCCGATACCGCCATCCAGCGTGTTGTCGCCGCTATTGCCGGTGATGGTGTTATCAAGCGCGTTGCCCGTGCCGTCGATATTGCCACTGCCGGTCAATACCAATTTATGGATCGTCGGATTGGCCGTCAGGCTGTAACTCACCGCGGAAGCGATCGTATCGGAGTCGACATAACTGACGATCTGCGTACCGGTCGACGTCACGAGATTGGCAATATCCGTGATGCTGCCGGTACCGGCACCAGTAAAGGTCAAGGTATGACCATTGTTGAAGGTGACAATTACATCCTTGCCGGCACCCAGATCGGTGACACTGGAAATGGCAGCCTCGAGATCATCGAGAATACCGTCGCTGTTAACATCGAGCGCGGAGTTGAAGCCGAGGATATCGGTTGTCTTCTCAAAATCGGTAATGACGTCGTCACCGTCACCGAAAGCAGAAAACTGGAAACTGTCGGCCCCAGCGCCGCCGGTCAGTTTGTTGTTGCCGCTATTGCCAGTGATGACGTTATCGAGGGTATTGCCGATGGCATTGATATTGCCGCTGCCGGTGAGCGTCAGGTTCTCGACATTGGCGAGGCTTGCAAGACTGAAGCTGACCGAGCTGCGGACCTCATCGGTGCCGCCCGCCGCACCGGAAATCGATTCAATGACGTGATCACCAACATTGTCGACGATGAATACGTCATCGCCGGCACCACCATCCAAGGTATCGGCGCCAGCCCCACCATCCAGGTAGTCGTCACCGGCACCGCCGACCAAGCTGTTATTGCCGCTATTGCCGGTAATGATATTGTCCTGGGCATTGCCGACGCCGTTGATCGCCGCCGTGCCGGTCAATGTCAGATTTTCTACATAGGCATAGCTGGCGATTGAATAGGTGATGGAAGCGAGAACCGTATCCGTCCCCTCACCGCTGGCTTCAACGATGACGTCGCTCTTGGAATCGACGACATAGGTGTCGTCACCCAGACCGCCGATCAGCGTATCGTTACCGGCGCCACCGTTCAGGGTGTCGTTTCCATCACCACCGGTCAGCGTGTTATTGGCGCTGTTGCCGATGATGATGTTGTCGAGCGCGTTGCCGGTACCGTTGATGGCTGCGGTACCCGTCAGGGTGAGATTCTCGATCTCCTGGCCAGCGAAGTTGCCGGCCGCGAGATTGAGGGTCACCGACGACAGAATGGTATCGGTTCCTTCGCCGACATTTTCCGTCACCTTGTCATTCACATTGTCGACGACATAGGTATCGTTGCCGGTGCCGCCACGCAGGTCATCCGCGCCGGCACCACCGTTCAACGTGTTATTGCCGCTATTACCGATGATGATATTCGCGCCGGCATTACCCGTGCCATTGATATCGGCACTGCCCGTGAGCGTGAGATTCTCGATATTGGCAAGGGATGCGAGACTGAAGGTCACGGAAGCATCGACTTCGTCCGCGGTACCGCCGGCACTGCCGGAAATGCTCTCCACCACCTGATCGCCGACATTGTCGACGATATAGGTATCGTTGCCGGCACCACCGATCATCGTATCGGCACCGGCACCGCCATCGAGCACGTTGTCGCTGGCATTGCCGGTGAGAATGTTATTGGCGGCATTGCCGGTCGCCGTGCTGACACCGGCGGCATCCAGCAAGGTGAGATTTTCGACATTCAGCAAGGCCGCGAGCGAGAGCGACAAGGTGGAAATGATGGTATCGGTGCCTTCGCCGGCATTCTCCGTCACCACATCGCCGGCGCCGTCGACATAATAGGTGTCATTGCCGAGCCCACCCACCATGGTGTCGTCGCCGGTGCCGCCGTTGAGCACATTGGCGCCGCTATTGCCGGTGATGACGTTGTCCAGGCCATTGCCGGTACCGTTGATGCTGGCGGTGCCCGTCAGCGTCAGATTCTCGACATTGGCACTCAGGGTAAAGCTGACGCTGGATTTGACGAGATCTGTGCCACCCGAACTGCTGCTCTCGATCGCCTGGTCACCGACATTGTCGACGATATATGTGTCGTTGCCGTCGCCACCGACCAGGAGGTCCGCCCCGGCACCACCGTCCAGCGTATCGTTGCCGTCATCGCCATAGAGTGTATTGGCAGCGGTATTGCCGGTGATGATGTTGTCAAGCGTGTTGCCGTTGACGGACAAGGCCGCTGTGCCCGTCAAGGTCACATTCTCGATTTCCTGGCTGGCCCAATTACCAGATTGGAGATCGATTGCCACAGATGAAATGACGGTATCGGTCCCCTCGCCGACATTCTCCGTCACCTTGTCATTCACATTGTCGATGACATAGATGTCGTTGCCCAATCCACCGACCAGCGTATCCGCACCTGCCCCGCCGTCGAGCTTGTTGTCCCCGCTATTGCCGGCGATGACATTGGCTAGCGTGTTGCCCGTACCGTTGATATTGGCACTGCCCGTCAGCGTCAGGTTTTCAAGATTGGCGCCCAAGGTGAAGGAGACACTGGCTTGAACCGTATCAATGTCACCGACAAGGCCGACGCCTTCGGTGACAACATCACCTGTATTATCGACGATATAGGTGTCGCTGCCATTGCCACCGATCATGGTATCGGCGCCGCCCTTGCCGTCGAGCGTATTGTTGCTTTCGTTACCGGTCAGGATATTGGCGAGCGCGTTGCCGGTCGCGTTTATCGCGCCGGTTCCCGTCGCCAATGTCACATTCTCGATCTCCTGGCCGACAAAACTGCCGGTCGACAAATTGACGCTGACCGAGGAGATGATCGTGTCGGTTCCCTCACCGGAAAGCTCGGTGACGGTATCACCGACATCATCGATATAATAGGTGTCGTTGCCCTTGCCGCCGCTCATCGCATCGGCACCGGCCTGTCCGTTCAGCACGTTGTTTGCAGCATTGCCGATAAGTGTATTGGCCAATGCATTGCCGGTGCCGTTGATCGCGACGGACCCGGTCAGCGTCAGATTTTCGACATTGGCGCCAAGCATGAAAGTGGCGCTGGAGAGGACCGTATCAGTCCCTTCGCCGCTGCTTTCGATTACCGCATCGCTGGTTGAATCGACAATGTAGGTATCATCGCCCTTGCCGCCGACGAGTGTATCGTTCCCCTTGCCACCGTCGAGCGTGTCATCGCCGTCACCGCCATTCAAGGTATTGGCCGCGGCATTGCCAATGATCGTGTTGTCGAGGGCGTTGCCGGTGACATTGATCGCCGCGGTGCCGAGCAAGGTGACATTTTCGATTTCTTGCCCGGCGAAGCCACCGGCGGTGAGATCGAGCGACACCGAGGATTTTATCGTGTCCGTGCCTTCACCGGCCGCTTCCGTCACCGTATCGTTGGCATTGTCGATGACATAGGTATCGTCGCCGAGACCGCCAATCAGGGTATCAGCGCCGGCGCCGCCATCGAGTATGTTGTTGCCGTCATTGCCGGTGATCACATTGGCTAGCGTATTGCCCGTGCCATTGACATTATCGGTGCCGGTCAACGTCAGATTTTCGACATTGGCGATGGCAGCCAGGCTAAACGTGATCGAGGCTTGAACGGTGTCGGTACCTTCGCCGGCATTTTCCTTGATCGTCGCGGTGCCGCCATTGATGATATAGGTGTCATTTCCGGTACCACCCTGCAGAATGTCGGTGCCGTCGCTACTCCAGAGCGTGTCATTGCCGGCACCACCGATCAGCGTGTCATTGCCGGCACCACCATCCAGCACGTTATCGCCGCTATTGCCGGTGATGACGTTGTTGAGATCGTTGCCGGTGCCGTCGATATTGCTGCCGCCGGTCAGGGTCAGATTCTCGACATTGTCAATCGTCACGAGATTAAGCGTGATCGAACTCTGGATGGTGTCGGTACCACCGTTTTCCGCCTCGATGACCACGTCAGCAGCGTCGTCCACCACATATGTGTCGTTGCCGAGGCCACCGGTCATGGTGTCGATGCCGCTGCCGCCATCGAGCGTGTCATTGCCGGCACCGCCGACCAACGTGTCGGCGCCGGCGCCGCCGCTGAGCACGTTATTGCCAGCATTGCCGGTGAGGGTATTGTCGAGGCCATTCCCGGTGGCATTCAGCGCCGTGATTCCAGTAAGCGTGACATTCTCGATCTCCTGGCCACTGAAGCCGGAGGTTGTGAGGTCGATGGTCACGGAAGACTGAATCGTATCGATGCCTTTGCCAGCGGCCTCGACGACCGTATCACCGGCATTGTCGATGATATAGGTATCGTCGCCATCGCCACCGATCAGCGTGTCCGCACCGGCTCCGCCATCAATGATGTTGTTGCCGGCATTGCCGGTGATGGTGTTGGCAAGTGTGTTGCCTGTACCGTTGATATTGCCGGTGCCAGTCAGCGTCAGGTTCTCGACATTGGCGGCAAGACTGTAGCTGACACTCGCCTGGACGAGATCCGTGCCGCCATTGAGCAGTTCCGTGGTCTTGTCGTTCACATTGTCGACGATATAGGTGTCGTTACCCGCACCGCCGACCATCGTATCGGCACCGGTGCCACCATCCAGCGTGTTGTTGCCGCTATTGCCGGTCAGCACATTCGCCAGGGTATTGCCGGTCGCGCTCAGATTGCTGGAACCCGTCAGTGTGACATTCTCGATTTCCTGCCCACTGAAGCCGGCCGCAGTGAGATCGATGCTGATTGTCTCCGATTGCACCGTATCGGTGCCGCCGCCAACCGCCTCGGTCACCGTATCGCCGGCATCATCGACGATATAGGTATCGTTACCGGCACCGCCGATCAGCGTATCCGCACCGGCACCGCCATTCAGGATATTTGCGGCGCTATTGCCCTTGATGACATTATCGTCGCTGTTGCCGGTGCCGTTGATGATAGCCGTACCCGTCAGCGTCAGGTTTTCGACATTGGCACTGAGCGTATAGGTGACGCTGGACTGAACTTCATCCGTGCCTTCGCCAGCCAGTTCTGTCACCACATCGGCAACATTGTCGGCGATATAGATATCGTTGCCGGTGCCACCGATCATGGTATCGGCGCCCTTGCCACCGTTGATCGTGTCGTTGCCGGCACCACCAAGCAAGGTATCGCTACCGGCACCGCCAGTTATCGTGTCATCGCCGGCGAGGACGACGTCGAGGAAGCTGCTGAAAGCACCGGTGTTATTGGCGTAGAGATCGGCATAGGAATCGCCACTGCCGTCGACATCGCTGGCATCGATATTCAACCCCGTCACGGTGATGCGGTTCTGGCCGGCAACAGTGGAGGTGAAGCCGGTGATAATGCCGCCGGTCGGCACCAGATTGGCGTCATAGACCAGTCCAATGCCTATATAGCTGTCGACCTTGTTGGCGGAAACATTGTTGACGATCCAGCTCGTCGCCGTATGCGTCGTGACATTGGCGCCGGACGTGCCCGAGTTCGGAAAGGCCAGGGTGTTGAAATTCGATCCGGTAGCAGTTCCAACAGTGATCGTAGCCACGCCTCTCTCCTTGCAGACAGGGTCATGTGAGACCCGCACGGAGAGGCGGCCAATTGCGGCACGGCGGTGAACCGCCCAGATCGCCACAGGCTTCGACTATAGATGGACTATAGACGGATTTTCCCGACGCCTGCCCCCTGCGTGAGAGATCTCACCTAGGTTCGGTGCAGCAGCTAAGCGTGTATCGCCTTAACAATTTGCTAAAGTACGTTGTATCTTCCTAAATCGGTAACAGATTGCGACTGTTGCGGGCATATTTGTGCCGCCGGCACAGCCACAGCATTGCCGGGAGGTTAGCCATCGCCGAATCGGCCGGCTTTCAGGGCCCGCAGTGCTTACGAGGCCCGCACCTGTTTCAGGAAATCGCTCACCTCGACCTGCAGGACATTGGCGTCCTTGACCACATCCCCGGAAGCCGCAAGGACCTGGCCGGCCGATTGACCGACATGCTGGGTCGCCTCGCTGAGTTCGTTGATCGTCACCGAGACACTGCCGGTGCTGCTGGAGGCCTGCTCGATATTGCGGGCGATCTCCGACGTCGCAGCTCCCTGCTCCTCGATCGCTGATGCAATTGCCGTGGCAATCTCGTTCACATCCTTGATGATACCGGCAATGAGATTGATCGAGGCGCCCGAGCGCTGGGTCATACTCTGGATGCTGTTGATCAGCTCGGCAATGTCATCCGTCGCCTTGCTGGTCTGCGTCGCCAGCTGCTTCACCTCCGAGGCGACCACGGCAAAACCCTTGCCGGCTTCACCGGCCCGCGCGGCCTCGATGGTCGCATTGAGTGCCAGCAGGTTGGTCTGGCTGGCGATGTCATTGATGAGACCGACCACATCGCCGATCTTGCGGGCGGCATCGGTCAAGGCCGTGAACTCGCTGGTTGCCGTTTCCGTCGCGCTGACGGCATCGCGGGTGACGGTGGCGCAACGCGTCACCTGCTGGTTGATCTCGCCGATCGAGGCTGTCAGTTCCTCTGTCGCGACCGCCACCGTCTGCACATTGGTGCTGGCGACCTTGGCGCTGTCGGCGATGCGGCTCGATTGTTGCGAGGCGCGGTCGGTCAGTTTGTTCATGTCGCCGGCAATATGCTGCATCTGGTCAGCCGACTGCTTCATCTGGGTGATGAGGCCGGCCACCGAGCCTTCGAGTTGCGAGGCGAGGCCCAGCAACGCACCCTGGCGTTCCTGGCGGGCGCGCTCATCGGCCAGCGCCTGATCCTGGCGCATGGCCTCGATCCGCTGGGCATTGTCTTTGAAGACACCGAGCGAGCGGGCGAGATCGCCGACCTCGTCGCCACGATCGGCATAGGCGATATCGATCTGCAGATCGCCGGAGGAGAGGCGCGCCATACGATCGGTGATGGCCCGGATCGGTCGGGTGATGCCGCGGGCGATCATGAAAGCGAGAACAAGCCCGATCACCAGGACGAGGACACAAAGCCCGCCGAGACGCCAGGCAATGGCGGTGAAGGCGGCGGAGATATCGTCGATATAGACACCGGTACCGACTTCCCAATTCCAGCCCGGCACCATCATCGAATAGGAAATCTTCGGCAGCGGTACGTCTGAGCCGGCGCGGCCGAAGCTGTAATGCACATAGCCGCCACCTGCCTGCGCCGCCTTGATCAGTTCCTGCACCAGCTTGACACCGTTCGGATCCGTCAGGTCGATGAAGTTCTTGCCTTCATTTTCCTGCTTGCTGCCATTGGCGACAGCCGTGCCATCGGTCGTATAGGCGAAAAGATAGTCATTATGGCCGTAATGCACCGACCGCCAGATATCCCGCACCCGGGTCTGCGCATCGGCATCGCTGAGCTTGCCCTTGGCAACCTGGTCCTGCATGGCCTTGGCGATACTGACCGCGCTCTCGACCTGCTGGCGCACCGTCATCTGGCGATCGGCATAGAGCGTGTCATTGAGCTCCACGAGGCTGACGCTCATGATGGCGACGATGCCCAAGGTCATCACCACGATGAGCCCGGCGAGGCGATGTTGGATTTTGAGATTCTTGAACACGGCCGCTTTCCCTTATCTGGAAAAAATTATCGGATGCGCCGCAATGGCCCGCCTAGGAATATTCAGCTAGGCCGGCTGCTCTAATGCCGGTGACACGCATTGCTCGTATCGCATCTCGTTCAGGCCAACTTAGCTGGCCTAAATTAACAAGCCGTTTCCCTACTCCCCTGTTCCGATTGTCGACCTGCCGGCAACAAAAAAAGCCCGGGACATGCCCGGGCTTTTCAGCATTCGTTTGGATCGATCGGTCGATCAAGCCGCCTGATTGACGGCGACACCCTTCGACTGCAGCAGTTCCTGCAACTCACCGGTCTGGAACATCTCGCGCACGATGTCGCAGCCGCCGACGAATTCGCCCTTCACATAGAGCTGGGGAATGGTCGGCCAGTTGGCGAATTCCTTGATCCCCTGGCGCAAGCTGGGATCGGTCAGGATATCGATGCCCTTGAACTTGACCCCCACATGGGTCAGCACCTGGACTACGGCGGCGGAGAAGCCGCATTGCGGGAAGATCGGCGTGCCCTTCATGTAAAGCACGACGTCGTTGCTGGAAATGTCATCGCGGATGCGGTCGAAAACCGGGTTGCTCATGGCCTAGTCCTTGGTACCGAAAACGGGCTGCGGGATATGCTTCTATCGCCAGTTAAATGGCGATTGTCGATGGAAAAGTCAATCCTGAGTAAAATCATCAACTATTAGCCGTAACCTGTCAATCAAGCCGCGCATTTATTGGCAGGGATTACAGGCTTTCCTGGCTGCAGGATTGGCTTGGACGGTCGGAACCAGGCCCAGCGGCGTCAGGCCGCGGAACCCGGCCAACATGGCAATCAGACTCGGCCCTGCTTTCCCCACCGGGCCGCGGCCAGCGAACCGTCACCCCTTCACACCGCCGCTGGTGAGGCCGGAAACGATCGACCGCTGCAGTACCAGGCCGACCAGGACCGGCGGCACCGCGGCGATGACACCGGCAGCGGAGAGGAGGCCGTAATCGGATACCCGACCACTGGCGAGATTGGCGATCACCACGGTCAGGGTCTGCGCCCGGCTGTCGCTGGTGAAGAGCATGGCATAGAGAAACTCATCCCAGACGATGAGCGCCGAGAACAGCAACGTCGTGCCGAGCACCGGCCTTGCCAGCGGCAGGGTGATATCGCGCAGGATGCGGAACAGCTTGCCGCCATCGATCGCGCCCGCTTCCTCGAGATCGACCGAGATATTGTCCATCCCGCTTTTCAGCAGCCAGGTGGTGAACGGGAGAACGATGGTGCTGTCCGCCACCATCAGCGCCCAGGGCGAATTGAGGAGATCGAAGGATGAAAGGATGCGATAGAGCGGCACCACAAACATCAGCGGCGGCAGCATGTAGGTGCCGACGATGAGATAGAGCAGCCATTTGAGATCGCGCCCCGCCCGCGAGAAGACCCAGGCGGCTGGCACGGCGAAGAGTGTGGCAAGGCAGGTCGTACCGAACGCCACCCAGCAGGTATTGCGCAAGGCATAAAGGAAGACCTCGCCATCGCTGTTATGCGCAAGCGTCAACAGGCGCTGGTAGCGCGAGAAATCGAGCGCGCTCGGGATCCAGGGCAAGGGAACGGAAGTAAGATCCTTGGTCGGGCTGATGCTCATGGTGATCATCCAGCCCAAAGGTGCCAGGATGACTACGGCGACCAGCACCATGGCGGCATAGGCAAGGATACGGCCGATGCGGAGCTGTCGCATGTCAGTTCACCCCCTGCATGCGGACAGCCCGGCTATAGACCCCGATCAGGATCACGGTCAGCGCCACCGAGAGCATGGCAAGCGACGCGCCATAGCCGGCATGGCGGAAGGAGAAGGCCTGCTCATAGACGAGAATGCTGAGCGATTTGGTGCTGTCGAGCGGGCCGCCTTTGGTCATCACCCAGATGATATCGAAGACTTTGACCGCTTCAATCGTCCGCAGCACGCAGGCGATGGTGAGCGGCGGCAGGATGACCGGCAGGGTCACTGAGCGGAAACGGGCGAAAGGTCCGGCGCCATCGATTTCGGCGGCTTCCCGGAGATCGCGGGGGACACTTTGCAGGCCGGCCAGGGTGATGAGGGCGACCAGAGAAAAGGTCTTCCAGATATCGGCAAGGCCGATCATCAGGAGTGCCGTCGTGGTATCGCCGAGCCAGCTCCGGTACTGGTCGATAAAGCCCAGTTGATGTAGCAGCGCATCGAGGGCGCCGAAATCCGGATTATAGATGACACGCCAGGCCATGGCATTGACAACCGTGGGCAGAGCCCAGGGGACAATGAGGAGGCCACGCAGCAATTTCCGGCCCCAGAGATCCATGTCGAGAAGCAGGCCGACACCGAGCCCGATCAGCATCTCGGCACCTACGGTACCAACGGTGAAAAGCGCGGTGACACCCAAAGCCTTCTGAAAGGCCGGCGCGCTGAAGGCACGGAGATAATTGTCGACGCCGACGAAATCGCCCGACATGGTGCCGAGCTTGGCATTGGTGAAACTGAGCCAGACGGTATCGAGCAGCGGCCAGCCGATGACGGCGATCAGGACGACCAGCAAGGGCGCAAGCAGCAGCAATCGTCCACGCAAATCCAAGGCAGAACCTTTCAACCGAAATCTGGACAAAGAAAGAGGTGGAACCGGCGCTCTTGCGATCGAGGGCGATTCCACCTCAGCCGTCAGTCAAATGCAATCCGCTGTTCGAGCGGGTGGTCGCGTCAGTTGGTCAGATCCGCCGCGGCGGATTTCAGGGCATCCTCCGGCGTCGCCTTGCCAAGCAGGGCTTCCTGCAGCGCCTTCTGCAGGCGGGCGGAGAATTGCTGGTAATCCGGCACCTGCGGACGGGCAAAGAGCGCGTTGAAGGAACCGGCCTGGGCGGCGATCAGATCGGCATTGGCCGGATGGCTCTTTGCCGCATCCTCGTAGAAGGACTTCCAGATCGGCGGGCTGCTATTGGCATATTTCGCCTCGATCTCGGGCGACGACAGGAACTGGATATAGCTCCAGGCGGCATCCGCCTTCTTGCTGTTGGTCGGAATGCCGAGACCCATGGCGCCATTGACGGTCGAGATCGTGCTCTTCCCTTCGACACCCGGAGGGGCGATCACGCCGACCTGGCCGTTGATCTTGGATTCCTTCGGGTTGTTGTTGGCGAGCTCATACATATAGGTCCAGTTAAGAGCGAAGGCCGCCTTGCCGCTGGAGAACACGCCGCGCACATCTTCTTCGAGATATTCGGTGGAATGCGGGTTGGTGACACCTTCCTTGATGCTGTCGACCATGAATTTCAGGGCCTCCAGGCCACCGCCGGTCTGGAAGGCCGGCTTGCCATTGGCATCGAGGAACTGGCCACCGAAAGCCTGTACCAGCACAGCGTAATCGCAGATCGCCGCCTCGTTCTGGCTCCAGCTCCAGACGATCGGATAATCGACGATGCCCTTCTGCTTGATGATCTTGGCGTCGGCGATCACTTCCTGCCAGCTCTTCGGCGGATTGGCGATGCCGGCCTTCGCCAGCATGTCCTTGTTGAAGAAGAGATATTTGCTGTCGGCCGACCAGGGCATGCCATAGGACTTGCCCTTGTAATCGACCGTGGTCCAGGCGCCGTCCTCGACGGCGGCGCGGGTCTTCGCATCGATCCGGTCGGTGACATCGGCGAGGATCTTGTTCTCGGCGAATTCCGCCGGCCAGATCACGTCATAGAGCACGACGTCATAGCCATCGCTGGAACCTGCCGCGAGGGTGATCTTGTCGTGTAGCGCCTCATAGGGGACGAATTCCAGTTTCACCGACACGTCGGGATGCTGCTTGATATAGGCATCGGT
>DATMUQ010000700.1:0-11697 GCA_035563795.1 Terriglobales bacterium
TTTCGACGAGATCCGCGTCCATTCACGCCGCCCGGAGAGCCGCAACGGCTTTGCCGCGCGCCTGACTCGCGATCTCGGCAAGAAAGTCGTCGCCACCGACGACTGGGAGAGCTGTGTCCGCGATGCCGATATCATCGTCGAAGCCTCGCGCCTGCCGGCGCCGACGCCGATGCTGAAGACGGCCTGGATCAAGAAGGGCGCCTTTGTGGTTCCCTATGGCACGATGAGTGCGGTCGAGCTATCGCTGACCGATATCATGGACAAGATGGTGGTCGATGACTGGGGCCAGTGCCGCAAGGGCCTGCCTTTCGGTGCCTTGCGCGCCCATGTCGACAGCGACCGCCTCAATGAGCAGAACCTGCATGCCGAGCTGGGCCAGATCGTCGCCGGCCTGAAGCCCGGCCGCGAGAGCGATGCCGAGACCAATCTGCTCTGGCATCGGGGCCTCAGCCTGAGCGACATCGCTTTGGGTGCCGCCATGCTGGAAAAGGCCAAGCGCATGGGGCTAGGGCAGCAGCTCAGATTTGCCTGAGGGTTAGCTGGATGTTGATCCTTTAGGAATTGCGTGCGTCACGTCGTCTCTTAAAGAAACGATAAGCTTGGATGGCAAGAAAGACGCCACCACTGATAAGTGCGGCGGCTCGGCTGCCGGGTGAAGCGCGCCATCCCGTCACGCCGATCACAAGGAATAAAGCGCCTCCAGCGACGAAAATACTGTTGAGCTTATCCTTTTGATTTTGCCTCGCTACTGCTTTGCGCTGTCTCGTCTTCGCGTCGACATAAGTGGCGCCAGTCATATGGTTTGCTTGGAGGAATTGTGCCAGTTCGAGCCGATCCGCATATTCCTGCGCTGTCTCATCATCGCGTTTAGGAAGTTCAGGGTTCACTCGCAGCTCTCATGTTGCCTTCGGCAGGTCGATGTTTCTCCGTCACCTTTTCCGACTTTAGCGAAAATCTATTCTTTGCCAATACTGACTGCGACCGTATTTTTCCGTTAAGGTGCTTAGTTATTCTCAGAGAAATTGACCTTGCTGAACGAGCCCTCTCTTCCTCTCCGCCAACCCACCATCTGGGCGATCAGTGCCTGGCGGGCCGGTGACCAGGCGCAGGTCCTGGCCCTGGCGGCGATGATCGAGCAGGCTTTCGGCTGGTCGGTCGCGATCAAGCCGGTCTGCAAGCGGGAAGACGACCCAGCCACCTTCGGCTATGGGGCGCCCTGGCCGGATGCGGTGATCGGCATCGGCCGCGGTGGCACCCATATGGGCCTGTGGCTGAAGCGGGCTTCGGCGGGCCGGACCAAATTCATCCAACTCGGCCGCTCGGAAGGTCCGATGGCCGAATGCGATCTCCTGCTGACCACGGCGCAATACGGCTTTCCCGATGCGTCCAATCACATCCGCCTCACATTGCCGCTCACTCAGCCGATCCGGTCAGACGATCCGGCGATTGCTGCCTGGGCGCCGGATCTCGCCATCCGTCGGAAGCCGTTGATCGGCGTGCTGGTCGGCGGGCCGAGCGACCCGCTGCAATTCGGCCCGCAAGAGGGAAAGCGGCTCGCCACGGATCTTGCCAGCTTGGTAGCGGGGACCGGTGGCTCATTATTGATAGCCACGGGACGTCGGACGCCGCCAGAGGTGGTGGCGCAATTGGCCGAACTTGTCGCGGCCGCTCCCGCCCAGCACCAGCTGGTTGCCTTCCCGGCCGAGGGTTTCGCGCTGCCGGCTGACAACCCCTACCGGGCGATCCTGGCTTTGGCTGACCGCTTTGTAGTCACCGCTGACAGCGTCTCGATGCTGGCCGATGCCGGCCGGACCGGCCGGCCGGTGACGGTGTTCGATCTGCCGGCTGAACCGGAAAAGCCCAGCTTTGCCCAATATTGGCGCCGGCGCCGGCGCCGGCGTTTTGCCATCGGCCGGCCCCGCGATCCGGTCGATTGGGGCTATGACCTGGCGATCCGCCAGGGCTGGGTCCGGCCCGGCCGCGACGTGCCGACCTTGCTCGCCTGGCTGCGGCAATCGGGCGCCCTGCCTGATGATCCGCTGGCCGGGGACCCGGCTGCCGGGACCGCACTCGCCGCGCGGCTCGACCGCGAACGGACGGCCGTTCTGGCGCGGCTGCAGCAGCTGCTCGCCGAGGCTCAATCCGGGCAAAAGCCTGTTGCCAGCGGTACTTAAGCACCCGTTCGGCCGGCCCATCGAAAGCCCGATGGGCGGCTCCGGCCCGCATCAGCCAAAGCGTTTCACCGTGCGGCAGCGGGTGCCTTCGGAAAAACCCCTATTTGGGCTCGGACTTCGCCTGCTCGGCGCTTGCAAAGCCTTGAAAAGCCCCTATATATCCACCGGAACCTAAGTTTTCCCCAAGCCGTGAGACGGAAGCCGAGCGGGAGTAGTCCGTGCGCCTCTCATCCCCGGCTGGGGTTGCATGCATCAATCAACCGGGGATCTCCGCGGTGCTTCATGATGAAGGCTGCGTCGGGATCTGCTGAACCGAAGAGGCAGATATATGAGCAAAGTTATTGGTATCGACCTCGGCACCACCAATTCCTGCGTCGCCGTCATGGATGGCAAGGATGTGCGGGTGATCGAGAATGCCGAAGGCGCGCGTACCACGCCCTCCATGGTGGCCTTCACCGATTCCGGTGAGCGACTGGTGGGCCAGGCGGCGAAGCGCCAGGCAGTGACCAATCCGGAAAATACCCTGTTCGCCATCAAGCGTCTGATCGGCCGCCGCTACGACGATCCGATGACCCAGAAGGATATGGGTCTCGTTCCGTACAAGATCGTTTCCGGCGACAATGGCGATGCCTGGGTCAATTCCCACGGCAAGAACTATTCCCCCTCGCAGGTCTCGGCCTTCATCCTGCAGAAGATGAAGGAAACCGCCGAGAATTATCTCGGCGAGAAGGTGACCCAGGCGGTCATCACCGTGCCCGCGTATTTCAACGACAGCCAGCGCCAGGCCACCAAGGATGCCGGCAAGATCGCCGGTCTCGAGGTGCTCCGCATCATCAACGAGCCGACGGCGGCCGCACTTGCTTACGGCATGGAGCGCAAGGGCACCGGCACCATCGCGGTCTATGACCTCGGTGGCGGTACCTTCGATATCTCGGTGCTGGAAATCGGCGACGGCGTGTTCGAGGTGAAGTCGACCAATGGCGACACCTTCCTCGGCGGTGAAGATTTCGACGCTCGCATCATCGACTACCTGGCCGATGAGTTCAAAAAGGAACAGGGCATTGATCTCCGCAAGGACAAGCTCGCCCTGCAGCGTCTGAAGGAAGCGGCGGAAAAGGCCAAGATCGAGCTCTCCAGCTCGATGCAGACCGAAGTCAACCTGCCCTTCATCACGGCCGATCAGTCGGGCCCGAAGCATCTCAACATCAAGATCTCCCGCGCCAAGCTGGAAGCTCTGGTGGATGAGCTGGTCGAGCGCACCATGGAGCCGTGCCGCAAGGCACTGAAGGATGCCGGCCTCAAGGCCAGCGACATCAACGAGGTGATCCTGGTCGGCGGTATGACCCGCATGCCGAAGATCATCGAGAAGGTGAAGGAGTTCTTCGGCCGTGAGCCGCATCGCGGCGTCAACCCGGACGAAGTCGTCGCCGTCGGTGCTGCCATTCAGGGCGGCGTCCTCAAGGGCGACGTCAAGGACGTGTTGCTGCTCGACGTGACCCCGCTGTCGCTCGGCATCGAGACCTTG
Organism: Terriglobales bacterium; assembly: GCA_035563795.1. Taxonomy (GTDB): domain Bacteria; phylum Pseudomonadota; class Alphaproteobacteria; order Dongiales; family Dongiaceae; genus Dongia_B. The sequence goes on from DATMUQ010000700.1 coordinate 3,700, forward strand.
GGTGGCGTGTTCACCCGCTTGATCGATCGCAACACCACCATCCCGACCAAGAAGAGCCAGGTGTTCTCGACGGCGGAAGATGGCCAGACCGCGGTCACCATCCGCGTGTTCCAGGGTGAGCGCGAGATGGCGGCGGATAACAAGATCCTCGGCCAGTTCGACCTGATGGGTATCCCGGCCGCACCGCGTGGCGTGCCGCAGATCGAAGTCACCTTCGATATCGACGCCAACGGCATCGTCCAGGTGTCGGCGAAGGACAAGGCGACCGGCAAGGAACAGCAGATCCGCATCCAGGCATCAGGCGGTCTCAGCGATGGCGACATCGAGAAGATGGTCAAGGACGCCGAGGCCCATGCCGCGGAAGACAAGAAGCGCAAGGCGCTGGTCGAGGCCCGCAACAATGCGGAAGCCCTGATCCACAACGCCGAGAAGCAGCTGTCTGAGGCCGGTGACAAGGTTGCTGCCGCCGACAAGTCGGTGGTGGAAGCGGCGGTCGCCGATCTCAAGAGCGTCAAGGATGGCGAAGACGTGGAAGCGATCGAAGCCAAGACCAATGCCCTGACCCAGGCGGTGATGAAGGTTGGTGAAGCGCTCTACAAGGCGGCACAGGCTTCCGGCGAAGGTGCCGGGGCCGGTGCAACCGGTGGCGCTGAAGCCGGTGCCTCGGGCGGCGACGACAAGGTGGTCGATGCCGATTTCGAGGAAGTGGACGAACGCAAGGGCAAGTCAGCCTGAGGCGCGGGTCCAGATGCACGGGCACCCACTGAACTAGCAGTGATGGCCCCTCGATCCGGTCGCCTGACCGGCGAGGGGCCATCGCTCGTTTAGGGGCCCTTGTCTTCAGTCACACAGATTTTCCGTCATACAAATTCTGATCAGTCGGACCGATGTCGAAACAGGATTATTACGAGCTGCTGGGGGTGGCGAAAGCCGCCTCGGCCGATGACCTCAAGAAGGCCTATCGCAAGGCCGCGATGCAGTATCATCCGGACCGCAATCCCGGCGACAAGACGGCTGAGCAGAAATTCAAGGAAGTCAACGAGGCCTATGACGTCCTGAAGGACGAGCAGAAGCGCGCGGCCTATGATCGCTTCGGCCATGCCGCTTTCGAGAATGGCCGGGGCGGCGCTGGTGCCGGCGGCTTCAATGGCGGCGGCTTCGATTTCACCAGTTCCGGCTTCGCCGATATCTTCGACGAGATGTTCGGCGAGTTCATGGGCGGGCGACGTGGCGGCGGCGGTGGCCAGGCGCGCGGGCGCGGTGCCGATCTTCGCTACAACATGGAGATCAGCCTCGACGATGCCTTCCATGGCAAGCAGGCGACCATCCGTGTCCCGACCTCGGCCCCCTGCGAGGATTGCCAGGGCAGTGGTGGCGAGAAGGGCTCGCAGCCGATCACCTGTCCGGCCTGTCACGGCCATGGCCGCGTGCGCGCGACCCAGGGCTTCTTCACCGTTGAGCGCACCTGCCAGACCTGCGGCGGCGGCGGCCGGGTGATCGAGAAGCCCTGCAAGACCTGTCACGGCCAGGGCCGCGTCGCCAAGGAAAAGAATTTGCAGGTGTCGATCCCGGCTGGTGTCGAGGATGGCACGCGGATCCGCCTCGCCGGTGAAGGCGAGGCCGGCATGCGCGGTGCTCCCGCCGGCGATCTCTATATCTTCCTCAGCGTGAAGGGGCATCGCCTGTTCCAGCGCGATGGTGCCGATATCCACTGCCGCGTGCCGATCCCGATGGCGACGGCAGCGCTCGGCGGCCAGATCGAAATCCCCACCATCGATGGCGCCAAGGCCAAGGTCGGTATTCCGGCCGGGGCGCAAAGCGGCCAGCAGTTCCGCCTCAAGGGCAAGGGTATGTCGATCCTGCGCTCGCCCTCGCGCGGCGACATGTATGTCGAGATCGGTGTCGAGACACCGGTGCATCTCACCAAGAAGCAGAAGGAACTGCTCGAGCAGTTCGCTGCCGAGAGCGAGAAGTCCGGCAAGCAATCGCCCGAATCCGATGGTTTCTTCGCCCGGGTGAAAGAGTTCTTCGACACCAGCTCAGAATAAAAGCCGGCATCGCAGCTTATCAGTGACGGACGAGGTGACGGGACGTGCCGCGTGCGCAATCGCGCGCGCAAGCCGTCGTCGCTGGCTGACACGCTGAGGAGGACAGCAATCCTTGCGGGTGCGAAGAGGCCGAGCGGCTACCGTCCCGCGCCCTTTTGGCTACGGCGGTAACAAGCGCCGGCCAAACGATTATTTCGGCTTGAAACACATTCAGACGCCTTCTTATATCTGACATATGTTCGATGACACCGCAAACACTGCGGATCGGCGAACAGGACGGCAGGTCAGGCTGCTGCATTTCTGATGAATCCCGCCAAGACCGCAGCCGCGGTCGATGCAAACTGAACCAAGAGCAAGCTCGAGAGGCAATGCGGCTATCGATGTCGCATGCGAAGCGCATCGAAACATTCCGGCCTCTGCGCGCTTTCTCATCCAAGGCCCAGCCGATACGGCTGCGGTCATCTCGGGGAGGATCTGTGACGATGACGAACGGCGCTCGACCGGACCAAGCTGCGATTCCGTCCGCAAAAACCAACGCTCTCTTCATCTTGGATGTCCTGGCGCGCCAGCCGCGACGATCGCGGCTCGGTTCTTGTGGTGTGGCAATGCTGTTGGCGACGACCCTGATCGCCCATGCGGCGCAGGCCGATGACCAGAAGAGCGGCCCAGCCACCAACAGTGCAGCGACGAACAGTCAGCCGACCGGTAACCAGAGCGAGGCGGTACCAGCAGTACCGACGGCGCATTATGCGACACCCGGTCCCGAATCCTGGATGCTCGGCGACTGGGGCGGCCTGCGCAAAAAGCTTTACGATGCCGGCATCAACTTGCAGCTTGGCTATGTCAGTGAAATCGCCACCAATCTGCGCGGCGGCGGCGAGACCAAATGGGACTACACCGATCAATGGACCTTTGGCTCGACCTTCGACCTCGATCGGCTGGTCGGCATCCATGACGCCAGCTTCCAGGTCTCCTTCACCAGCCGCGACGGCAACAATCTCAGCAAGAACGCCAATCTCGGCACCTTGCAGCAGGTGCAGGAAGTCTATGGCCGTGGCCAGACCTGGCGCCTGACCCAGTTCTGGTACGATCAAAAATATTTCGACCAGATCCTCGACTGGAAGGTCGGCCGCCTCGGCATCGGCGAAGATTTCGCCGCCTTCGACTGCGACTTCCAGAACCTGACCTTCTGCGGCGGCGCGCCCGGCAACATCGTCGGCGATTACATTTTCAACTGGCCGGTCAGCCAATGGGGTACGCGCGCCAAGATCCAGCTCGGTTCGTTCGGCTACTTCCAGTTCGGTATCTATGACGAGAATCCGAAATACGCCACCAGCGAGGATGCGATCACGCCGCGCTTCTACTCCGATTCCTCGGGCGTCCTGGTCCCGGTCGAGCTGGCCTGGCTGCCGACCTTCGGCAATGGCCAGCTGCCCGGCAGCTATAAATTCGGTTTCTGGGGCGACAATGCGCGCGCCAAGGATGTCGTCAATGACGACAACACGGTGACGGCGGACAATCCCGGAATCGATGCCAATCACGTGCGCGGCCGGTTCGGCGGCTATATCAACTTCCGCCAACAGATCACCCACACCGATACGGGCAATCCGAAGGGCGGCCTGAACCTCTTCCTCAACGCCGTCTTTGCCGATGACCGCACGGCGACCACGGATCGCCAGGTGGCCGTCGGGGGAATCTATACCGGCCCCTTCTCCTTCCGTCCCGATGACGATATCGGCTTCGCGGCGGGTACGACGCATGTCAATGACCGCATCGCCAATGCGGAAGGCAATGAAGGCTCAGACCGCCAGCATTCGGAATATGTCTTCGAACTCTTTTACACCGTGCGGCCGATCCGTGGCCTGCAGGTGCGGCCGAACGTGCAGTACATCCTCGATCCGGGCGGTACCAGCCACAATAATGACGCCGTGGTGCTGGGCCTGAAGACGGCGGCCACGTTCTGAGCCACGACGATCTCTTCTTGAAGACCGACGGGCGCCACCTTCTGCGGCGCCCGTCGTTTCATCTATGCCTTGGCGTCGCTAATTGTGCCGCTGCCGCAGGAAGTCGAGGATCAGGCGGCTGACCTCGGCAGGGCGCTGTTGCTGCACCCAATGGCCGGCTTCCGGCAGCAGGACCTTGCGTGTCAGGCCCGGCATCACCGTCTCCAGCGTCTGATATTCAGCGGGATACATGTCACGCACGACGGAATCATATTCGCCGGCGATGAACAGCGACGGCTGCTGGATCTTCGCCCCGGTCCAGGCCGCATTCATCTCCCAGCTGCTGCGATCGAGATTGCGATAATAATTGAGCCCGCCCCGGAAGCCGGTGCGCTGATATTCCTGCACATAAACATCGAGATCGGCCTCGGACAGCCAATCAGGCCGCTTCCTCGCCCCGAGGCTCTTCAACAGCCCGTCGCTCTTGCGCACCATCGGCAGATGCGGCTGCGGTGAACTGAAGCCGGAAAAGGTGCCGATGAAAGTGCGGCGGATATCCGCCTCCAATTCGGCTTCGGCGCGTCCGGGTTCCTGGAAATACATCATGTAGAATTCGTGCGCCTCGTCGCCGAGCTGGCGCATCACATCGGTCGGGCGCGGATTGCCCCATTTGCGCTGGATATAAGGCACGCTGAGCAGGATCAGGCGCTTGAATATATCAGGCCGGAACAAGGCGCAGTTCCAGGCCACCGGGGCACCCCAATCATGGCCGGCGATGAACGCCTGCTCAGCGCCTAAAGCATCAACAATGCCGACGATATCCGCCGCGACATGCAGCATCTGATAGGCCTCGATCGCCGCTGGCGCATCCGTCTGTCCGAAACCGCGCAGGTCCGGTGCGACCACGTGATAGCCGGCCTCGGCAAGGGCTCCCATCTGGTGTCGCCAGGAATACCAGAGTTCCGGCCAACCATGGCACAGGATGACCAGCGGTCCTTCGCCCTGTTCGGCGAGATGCATGCGAATACCGTTGCTGGTGATGAAGCGGTGCGTCACAGGAAGCATGAAGTCCCCCTAAATATCTCGTCAAAGATCTGCATCGCGCGGATCGGGCAGAAGCCGATCATCGCATTCGATGATGCGCGCCGGCGCTGATTGAGGCCGGCCCCAATTCAGGTAAGAATGCACGCCATCCTGCAAGGGCTTTCAGCGCCGCGGCTACAGCGGTAGCCCGATTCTTGCTGCTGATGAAGGCAAAGCGGCGACGGCGAATGATTGCAGGCGTAACGCCCTTTGCTCGGCGCGACATCATCGCGTAACGCCGCCCAGCCACTTTCCCATCGACGTCACTTTTCCAACGACATGTTTGCCCCGTCTACTCGATAGACCGCATCGCCGCCGATTCCCGGCGAAACTCGAAGGAGATTTCCATGGAGAATTTTCATCTGCTGATCGGTGGGCAGTTGGTGCCCGGTGCAGCCAAGCTCGCTGTCGTCAATCCGGCGACTGAGGAAGTGCTGGCTGAGGCGCCGCGCGCCGATCGCGCACAATTGGATGCAGCGGTGGCCGCGGCCAAGGCAGCCTTCCCCGCCTGGTCGAATCTGGCGCTCAAGGATCGCGCGGCCCTCCTGCTGCGTCTCGCTGAGGCGCTGGACCGACATCAGACCGCCTTCGCGCGGCTGTTGACGGGGGAGCAAGGCAAGCCCTTGCCGCAGGCAGAACGGGAAATCGGCGGGGCGATCGCCTTCCTGCGCTATTTCGCCTCGCTTGATCTGCCGCAGAAGACGCTCAAGGAAGATGCGACCCAGCGCGTGGTCGAGCATCGCACACCGCTCGGCGTCGTCGCCACGATCACGCCGTGGAACTATCCGGTTCTTCTGTTGATCAACAAGATCGCGCCGGCTTTGCTGGCGGGCAACTGCGTCGTGGCCAAGCCGGCCCCGACCACGCCGCTGACGACCCTGTTATTGGGTGAGCTGTGTGCCGATATCCTGCCGCCAGGGGTGGTCAATATTATTGTCGATCAGAATGACCTCGGTGATGCGCTGACCAGCCATCCCGATATCGCCAAGGTCTCCTTCACCGGGTCGACCGTCACCGGCAAGAAGGTGATGCAGAGTGTCACCAGCACCTTGAAGCGCCTCACCCTGGAGCTCGGTGGCAATGACGCCGCGATCGTGCTCGACGATGCGGACGCCAAGGAGGTCGCCCCGAAACTGCTCAACGGCGCCATGATGAATTCCGGCCAGGTCTGCCTGGCGATCAAGCGTCTCTATGTCCATGACTCGATGTATGACGAGATCTGCACCGAGCTCGGTCGGCTTGCGGCGGAGATGGTGGTCGATGACGGTCTCAAGCAGGGCACGCAAATGGGGCCGCTGCAGAACAAGGCGCAATACGAGAAGGTGAAGGGCTTCCTCGATGATGCCAAGCGTCACGGCAAGATCGTGAGCGGCGGCAAGGCCCTGCCGCGCAAAGGCTATTTCATCGCGCCGACGATCGTCCGCGATATCGCCGATGACAGCAAGCTGGTGCGGGAGGAGCAGTTCGGCCCGATCCTGCCGGTGCTGCGTTATCGCGAGCTGGATGATGCGGTGGCCCGGGCGAATGACACCGATTACGGTCTTGGTGGCACCGTCTGGTCGGCAGATTCAGAGCGCGCCTTCGACGTTGCCCGCCGCATCGAATCCGGCATCGTCTGGGTCAACAAGCATCTCGATATGCAGCCCGACATCCCATTCTCCGGTGCCCGGCAATCCGGTATCGGCACGGAACTGGGCCGGGAAGGCCTCGAGGAATTCACCCAGCGCAAGATCATCAACATGGCCAAACCGGCCTGAGGCTCGGGGCTTCGGCGAAAGCCGCAGCCGGTTAGTCCGGTTACCCTACCAGCCGACGTGCCTGACGCCGCCCGCCAATCGCGGCGTCAGGCAGGGGGCGTGGGAACTGCCGCATCAGGGCAGGTCGAGACGCGCCAGATTGGATTTGAGGCTGGCCTTCAGTTCCGTCTCGATCGCGTCACGAAAAGCCGCCTGCTGATCACTCGACCAGGCATCGACCTGTTTCGGCCAGGCGGCCTTGGGGAGATCGGTATTTGGCCCGTTGATCTGCGCCGGGCCGCTTCCCCAGAGAGTGCCGCCTGGATCGGCATGGATGTCCTCGATGGTGGCGCCGGTTTTCCCGTCGATGAGGAAAGCGTGATAGAGCACGAAGGCCTGCGGCCGGCCGGAGAACCGCACCAGGCCGATGCCGCGCAGATCGGGCATGCTGTCATTGCCACTGGCTTCGATCAGGATCAGGTAATAGGGCAGGCCCGCCGGCTGCAAATTGCGCTGGATGACGGTGGCGAAATCCGGCTTCTTGCTGCCGCCCAACCAGCCGCCGCGACTGACCGGCCCACCCAGGGCATCCGCCTTGAATGCTGCTGGAGTTGCGGCCACCGGGCGAACATCGAATCCCTTCTTCCGCAGCCAGGCAGAGGCCTGATCCGCCGCCAACTGGTCGATCTGCCAGTTGCCGATCGGATAGGCGGCGGTGCGCCGCGCCCAGCCGGCGCTGGTCGCATCGATCACCGTGACATGATCGCTGATGGCGCTGACCACGCCGATGATGCGCGGCGGCGGTGGCGCTTCCTCATTGTCGCCGCCCCAGGGCCATAAGGAACAGCCACCCAGCAACAGGCAGATGGAGAGGACGATGAAACGTCTCGGCACGGCAGCGATCTCATTTCGGTAAAGCCCCGGCCAGCCTAGATTGTCACTGCCCGTGGCGAAAGCATCTTCCTGTCGCACCGCGCCATCCTCCTATCAGTCCGGTCTCCGTCAAGCGGCCGACCCTCGGCGGCTCCATTTCAGCAATTTTGCCGATCAGCAAGCTGACTTCCTGCACCGGGCCGATGGGCCGGATCGAGGGCCCGGTGGCCCGCCGGACAGCCGCATAACCTGGCAGGGCGCAACCCCAATTTGCGGGTTGCGACGCTGCCTCTTTCCCGGCGCCGGCGCCCTCTT
>DATMUQ010000701.1:0-7553 GCA_035563795.1 Terriglobales bacterium
GATTGCCGGGTCAAGCCCGGCAATGACATTAGGGGACGAACTTGATGTTGTGCGCCAGCCACTTCCTCAGATGTCACCCTCGGGCTTGACCCGAGGGTCCATGGTGGCAACGTCCAGCTGTTAGCTTGGGAGTCCGATTACCCATTATCCGCCAGCACGGTGCCGGCGAGATAGAGCGAGCCGCAGATCAGCACGCGCCGCGATGCCGTGCCGTGCTCAGCGAGGATCGATTTCAGGGCGGCATCGACCGAGGCGAAGCCGTCCGCCTTCAATCCGACCTGGCGGGCATAGTTCATGCTGTCCTCGGCGCTGAGGCTGGCATGGTCGCCGGGGATGGCGACGGCGCTGAGATCATCCGCCAGCGGGGCGAGATGCTTCAGGAAGTCGATCGGCTCCTTGGTGTTGAGCATGCCGAAGATCAGGCTGACCGGCTTGCCGTCCTGGGCGTTCCAGTCTTTCAGCATGGTGGCGATCACCTGGCCGGCATCCTCGTTATGGCCGCCATCGAGCCACAGCTCCCAGCCTTGCGGCAATTGTTCGACCAGCGGTCCGCGCTTCAGATGCTGCATGCGGGCCGGCCAGTCGACCTCGATGAGGCCGCGGCGGATCGCCGTCTCATCGACCTTGAAACCCTCGAGAAAGCGCGTCGCGGCAACCGCGGTACCGGCATTGGTGATCTGATGGCGGCCGGGGAGGCCTGGCTTGGGGAGATCCAGCACGCGATCGGCATCGCGGTAGCGCAGGCCCGTCGCCGTCTCTTCCACCGACCATTCCTGGCCGTAGCGCCAGAGCGGCGCATTGAGACGCGCGGCGGTCGCGGCGAAGACCTGTGTCGCTTCCTTAGGCTGCGGCGCCACGACGGCCGGGCGGCCCTGCTTGATGATGCCGGCCTTGACGGCGGCGATCTTCTCCAGCGTGTTGCCGAGGAACTGCATGTGATCATAGGAGATCGTCATCAGCACGCTCATCAGCGGCTGGTCGATCACATTGGTGGCGTCGAATTCGCCGCCGAGCCCGGTCTCCAGCAGCACGATATCGGCTGGCTCCCGCGTGAAGGCGAGGAAAGCGGCGACCGTGGTGATCTCGAAGAAGGTGATGGGCACGCCGCCATTGGCCTGCTCGCATTCTTCCAGGAGGTCGATCAGCGCCTGCTCGTCGATCAGCTTGCCATTGAGGCGGATGCGCTCATGGAAGCGCACCAGATGCGGACTGGTATAGACATGGACGCGATAGCCGGCTGCTTCCAGCATGGCACGGAGATAGGCAATGACCGAGCCCTTGCCATTGGTGCCGGCGACATGCACGACCGGCGGCAGTTGTTTCTCCGGATGACCAACAGCGGCGAGGAGCCGCAACACGCGGTCGAGTTCGAGATCGATGATCTTCGGATGCAGCTTGTTCAGCCGTTCGAGGACGATGTCGCTGCCTTGGCTCATCTGGGCACCGGAAGAATGCAGTCGGTTGCGCGGTGGTCGGTCGTCCGGGTCGAAGCTCAGCCGGCGATCAGCCGTTGGTGGCCGAATTCGCCGTCGTCACCAGGGCTGTCGGCGGTACCGGCGCCGGCACCTTGATCGGGCTCGGTGTCTGCTTGGTCAGGAGGCCGATGATCTTGGAGATTTCGGCCGGCAGATCCTTGCGGGCGACGACGAGGTCGACGATGCCGTGATCGAGCAGGTATTCGGCGCGCTGGAAGCCTTCCGGCAGTTTCTCGCGGATCGTCTCCTCGATGACGCGGGCACCGGCGAAGCCGATCTGCGCACCAGGCTCGGAGATATGGATGTCACCCAGCATGGCGAAGGAGGCGCTGACACCGCCCGTGGTGGGATCGGTCAGCAGGACGATGAAGGGCAGGCCTGCTTCCTTGACGCGGTCGACGGCGATGACCGAGCGCGGCATCTGCATGAGGGAGAGGATGCCTTCCTGCATGCGGGCACCGCCCGAGGCCGGGATGGCGATCAGGGCCGCCTTCTCGGCGACGGCGATTTCCGCTGCCTTGACCAGGCCCTCGCCGACGGCAACACCCATGGAGCCGCCCATGAATTCGAAGTTGAAGGCAGCCGCCACCACCTTGAGGCCGCCGATCGTACCGTTGCCGACGACGATGGCATCCTGTTCCGTGGTCTTGGTCTGGGCTTCCTTCAGGCGGTCGACATATTTCTTGCGATCGCGGAAGCGCAAAGGATCAAGCGGCACGGTACCGAGTTCCGCGCGCTCGAACTGGCCGCCATCGAACAGCAGCTCTAGCCGGCGCAAAACGGTGATGCGCATATGATGGCCACAATGCGGGCAGACGCGTAGATTGGCCTCGAGATCGCGGTGGAAGATCATCTGGCCGCAGGCGCTGCATTTGTCCCACAGATTTTCCGGCACATCGGCCTTGCGCACCAAGGCGCGGATCTTCGGTCGGACGAAATTTGTGAGCCAGCTCATTTATCTTTCCCTTCGCGGGTCTTGTTCGTTGCAGTTACGTGCGGGCGCGGCGAACACCAGCCGCGAGCTCGCGCACGAGTGAGAGAACCGCTTCCTTGGCGGCAGCGGGATGCTGGATGTTGTCGGCGATCTTCTGCACCAAAGCCGAGCCCACCACGGCGGCATCGGCCTCGCGGGCGACGGCGGCGGCCTGATCGGCGGTCTTGATGCCGAAGCCGACGGCGACCGGCAGCTTGGTATGGCGCTTCAGCCTGGCGACGGCGCTGGCGATATCGGTGGTCGCCGCCGAGCGCGTGCCGGTGATGCCGGCGATCGAGACGTAATAGACGAAGCCGGAGGTGTTGTTGAGCACCGCCGGCAGGCGCTTGTCATCGGTGGTCGGGGTCGCCAGGCGGATGAAATTGAGCCCGGCCTTGAGCGCCGGCAGGCACAGTTCCGAATCTTCCTCCGGCGGCAGATCGACGACGATCAGGCCGTCGACGCCGACATCCTTGGCGGCCTTCAGGAAGGCATCGACGCCATAGATATAGACCGGATTGTAGTAGCCCATGAGGACGATCGGCGTGTCCTGGTCGGTGGCGCGGAACTCGCGCACCAGCTGCAACGTCTTCCGGAGCGTCATGCCATTCGACAAGGCGCGCAGGCTGGAGGCCTGGATCGCCGGGCCATCGGCCATCGGATCGGTGAAGGGCATGCCAAGCTCGATGACATCGGCGCCGGCGCCGGGCAGCGCGCGGACAAGATCGAGCGAGGTCTGGTAATCGGGATCGCCGGCGGTGACGAAAGCGACGAGGCCGGCGCGGCCTTCCGATTTCAGGGCGGCAAAACGGCGTTCGATGCGGGTCGTTGTCATGGTGCCGTCGGCGCTCACAATTGGGTTCCCAGTCGCTCGGCGACGGCGAAGATGTCCTTGTCGCCGCGGCCGCTGAGGCTCATCACCAGGAGATTGTCTTTGGCGAGCGTCGGCGCCAGCTTGGTCACATAGGCCAGGGCATGGGCCGGTTCCAAAGCCGGGATGATGCCTTCAAGCGCGCTGCAGAGCTGGAACGCGTCCAGGGTCTCCTTGTCGGTTGCCGAGACATACTTCACCCGCTTCATCTCATGCAGCCAGGCATGTTCCGGGCCGATGCCGGGATAATCCAGGCCGGCCGAGATCGAATGCGCATCGGCGATCTGGCCGTCGTCGTTCTGCAAGAGATAGGTGCGGTTGCCATGGAGGACGCCGGGGCGGCCGCCGGTCAGCGAGGCGGCGTGACGACCGGTCTCGACGCCATCACCGCCGGCTTCGACGCCGTAGATCGCAACCGAGGGATCGTCGAGGAAAGGATGGAACAGGCCCATGGCATTGGAGCCGCCGCCGATGCAGGCGACCAGCGTGTCGGGGAGGCGACCCTCCATCTCCTGGATCTGCACTTTCGTTTCGTCGCCGATCACCGACTGGAAATCGCGCACCATGGCGGGATAGGGGTGCGGGCCGGCGACGGTGCCGATGCAATAGAAGGTGTTCTCGACATTGCTGACCCAGTCGCGCAGGGCCTCGTTCATCGCATCCTTCAGGGTCGAGGTGCCGGAATGGACCGGGATCACTTCGGCGCCGAGGAGGCGCATGCGGAACACGTTCGGCTTCTGCCGCTCGATATCGACGGCGCCCATGTAGACCGTGCAGGGGAGGCCGAAGCGGGCGCAAAGCGTTGCCGTCGCCACACCATGCTGGCCGGCGCCGGTCTCGGCGATGATGCGGGTCTTCCCCATGCGCAGGGCCAGCAGGATCTGGCCGAGGCAGTTGTTCACCTTATGCGAGCCCGTGTGGTTGAGCTCTTCACGCTTGAAATAGATCTTGGCGCCGCCGAGATGCTGCGTCAGCCGCTCGGCGTAATAAAGCGGGCTTGGCCGGCCGATGTAATGGGTGCGGAAGCTCGCCATCTCGGCGATGAAATCGGGGTCGGTCTTGGCCTTGGTATAGGCCTGTTCCAGGTCCAGGATCAGCGGCATCAGCGTTTCGGCAACGAAACGGCCGCCGAACAGCCCGAACCGACCATGTTCGTCGGGTCCGGCACGGTATGTATTCACATTCGGTGCGGCGGCGGTGCTCACAATGGAATATCCTGTGGAAAGCCTGACAAATTTGCCGCAATCAACCACAGCGCGGCCCAAAGGTCAAAGGTTTCAGCCGTATGACAGCGCCGTCAGAGACTCCGGGCAACAGTCAGGAAGTCTTTGATTTTCTGTAGGTTTTTGACCCCAGGCCGGTCTTCGACGCCGGATGAGGTATCGACCGCCGGGGCGCCGCTGATACGCACGGCTTCGGCGAGATTTTGCGCAGTAAGACCACCGGCCAGCATCCAGGGCCGGTTGAAGCGCTGGCCTGCAAGCAGCGACCAGTCGAAACTGACGGCATTGCCACCGGGCAAGGCGTTGACCATGGTCTTTGGTGGCTTGGCATCGAACATCAGCCGGTCGGCAACTGCCTCATAGGCCCGGGCTCCGGCGATATCCTCGGCCGTGGCGACGGAAAGGACCTTCATCACCGGCAGGCCGAAACCCGCGCGGATGGCGGCAACGCGTTCCGGCGTCTCCTTGCCATGAAGCTGCAGCAGATCGAGCGGGCAGTCGCGGAGGATCGCTGCGATCTCGTCATCGGTGGCATCGACGACGAGGCCAACCCGCGTCACCTTGCCTTCGACCGGCTTGCTGAGCGCACCCGCCGCCGCGGTCGTCACAAAGCGCGGGCTCTTGGCGAAAAAAACCAGGCCGATGAAAGCGGCGCCGCCAGCAATCGCCGTTTCAATCGCCTCCGGGGTGCTGAGGCCGCAGATTTTGGCGTCGACTGCCATGGCTCAATTCCTGTCCAAGTCTTGATCCGTCGAAGCCCCTGACGTTTCGTTCAGATTGCGATGGCCCGATAGCAGTTCAAGCCCTGCCGCGCCTTCAGGCTGGCACCGTGTTTAGGCCCGCACGCCGACCAGGCGACGATAGGCGGCAGCCAGCACGCCGGTCTGCGCCATGGTGGCGGCGATCTGGCAGATGCAGCCGAGGAGCAGCAAGGAATAGGGGGCGGCATCGGCGAGGCCAGTGACGCCGGCGATGACGCCGAGGATCATCACCACCAGCATGAAGGGGATCTGCGCCAGTATAAAGGCGATCAACAGGACGAAGCCCTGGCCACGGCTGGCTTCCCAAACCTGGCGTAGCCCGATCGGCTGCCCGATGGCGATCGCCACCAAGGCAAGGCTCAACCTGATGGCGGTCAGCCCGACAATCAGTGCCGCGACCCAGAGGCCGATACGGGCCAGGAAGGGCGGCAGGAACTGAACCGGCAGCGATAACAGGCTGAGGCCGAGCAGAGCGGCAAAGCCCAGGGCGATGACGCCCAGCACATATTGCAGATGGGCGCGGCTGAGATGCAGGCCGAGCCCAGATGCTTTCTGCGGGCCCAGCAGCAGGAAGCGCAGCCAATTGACGGCCAGCAGGGCGAAACTGAAGATGGCGATCAGGCCGCTCAGCAGCAGATCGCCGCCGACCGAGCGGGCGACATCCACCGATCCGTTTTCCAGTGCGTCCATCACGGCAAGTGCCGCCGGCCGGCCATAGAGCATGGCGGCGAAATAGATGACCATCGGTACCACGCCGAGGCGCAAGGCATCGTCGCGGCAAACCCACAGGCTCTGCAGGCTGGTGGCGACCAACTGGATGATGCCGAGCCGGCTGCCGGGCATGCCGAGATTGGGGCGATTGGGTTCAGGCGGTCGCATCTGCATGGGATCCATCACGCTCTGCCAGGTCCCGGGACCGATCCCGCCGCAATTTCCGCCTGGATACGCCGCGCTGCTGCGGCCGGGTCGGCATCACCCGTGATTGGCCGGCCGATCACCAGATAGCTGGCGCCGGCGGCAACTGCTTCGCCCGGGGTCATGATGCGTTTCTGGTCGCCGGTTGCTGCCCAGGCCGGGCGGATGCCGGGTGTCACCAGCAGAAAATCCGGACCGAGGTCGCGCCGCAGCACGGCAATCTCCTGCGGCGAACAGACGACACCGTCGAGGCCGCAATCTTTCGTCAAAGCGGCGAGGCGGCGCACCTGGTCCAGGGTATCGCGCGGCTGGCCCACTTCCGCGAGATCCGAGCCGTTGAGGCTGGTGAGCACGGTGACGGCAATAAGCTTCGGTGCCGTGACACCAAGCTTCGCGGCACTCTCCCGGGCCGCATCGCGCGCCGCCACCATCATGGCGCGGCCGCCGCCGGCATGCACATTGGTGATGAAGGGCTTCAGCGGCGCGACGGCACGAATCGCGCCGGCCACCGTGTTGGGGATGTCATGGAATTTGAGGTCGAGAAAAACCGGCAGGCCGAGATCTGCCAGCTGGGCGACACCGGCCGCGCCATTCGCCATGTAGAATTCCAGGCCGAGCTTGATGCCGCCGACTGCGCCACGCAGCCGCTCGGCCAAGGCCAGGGCCTCGCGCGTCGCCGTCATGTCGAGGGCGGCGAAAACCGGGTTGATGGTGTCAGATCGCGCCATGTGCTGTGAAACGCCCACTCTCGTGCCATGAACTGCTGGGTCGCCTCGGTGCGGCGGCTGCCGGCACCGGTCGGCCCATGCTTCTAAACGACTTTTCCGCAAAGGTCATCCGACGAAACAATCGCGGGGACTCATGCAACCTTTGAGGTCAAAGCAGGCAGGGATGTATGAGGTGGCATGCTACCGCTGCCGTCAAAACCCTTGACCCGGTTGCGGGGGGATATGCTAAGCCTCTGACTTATCCTGTTAATCCCGTATTGCATCGACATCGTGATCGTATTCTTTCCTGGCGTTTCAGGTGACGGCCGGCCGGCCCGAGCCCATCCCGATCTTTGGTTCCGCAGCGACAATTTCAATGGCACCGGCGTGAATGACGGTGACGGCCATCGGCTTATGGCCGCCGCCGCGCAGCGCAACGATGTGGAGCAGGGCTGATGCAGGTCACGCAATTCACCGATTATGCCGTGCGCACGCTGATCTATCTCGCCGGCCAGGGTGACCGCCGGTCGACGGTCGAGGAAATCGCTGCCCATATGCATGTCTCCGCCAGCCATCTGACCAAGGTGGTGCATCGGCTCGGCCGTCTCGGCGTGGTCGAGACCCTGCG
>DATMUQ010000702.1:0-2078 GCA_035563795.1 Terriglobales bacterium
CTTTGCCCTTGCCGATCGACTGGGGCTGGACCGCCAGGCAATGTTTGATGTGGTCTCGACCTCGTCTGGCTCCTGCTGGTCGATCAATACCTACTGCCCGGTACCGGGTGTTGGCCCGAAATCGCCGGCCGATAACAATTATGCACCGGGTTTTGCCGCCGCCCTGATGTTGAAGGACCTCAAGCTGGCGGCCGAAGCCGCCAGCCAAGTTGATGCGGCAACGCCACTCGGCATGCATGCGGCCGCACTCTATGAGCAGTTCGTTGCCGCCGGCAATGGGGGCAAAGACTTTTCGGCGATCATCCAGTCACTCGCCGCCGGCAAGGGAGCGCAGCAATGAAGAGCACCGCGACGAAAGACTCACGGAAGAGCCCGCGCCCCTCTGGTGAGACGCGCGCGCCCGGTGGCATAGAACCGGCGAAAGGAATGGCCGAGATGGTTGAGCGGAAACCGCTTTCCCTTTATGTGCCGGAGCCGCATTGCCGCCCCGGCGATACACCTGATTTCAGCGACATGGAAATTCCGGCTGCGGGTACCGACCGCCGACCGCCGGTTGATGTCGATCCTCAGGAGATCAAGGACCTCGCTTATTCGATCATCCGTGTCCTCAACCGCGAGGGCCAGGCAGTAGGCCCCTGGGCGGGAACGCTCACCGACGCGGAACTCCTTGAGGGTCTACGTCACATGATGACGTTGCGCGCCTTCGACCAGCGCATGCTGATGGCGCAGCGCCAGGGAAAGACCTCCTTCTATATGCAACATCTCGGCGAGGAGGCGATTTCTTGTGCCTTCCGCAAGGCGCTGGAACCGGGCGACATGAATTTCCCGACCTACCGTCAGGCGGGTCTGCTCATCGCCGGCGGCTATCCGCTGGAAGAGATGATGAACCAGATCTATTCCAACGACCGGGATCCCCTGCATGGTCGGCAATTGCCGATCATGTATTCGTCGAAAGAGTATGGATTTTTTTCCATCTCCGGCAATCTTGCCACCCAATATATCCAGGCGGTCGGCTGGGCCATGGCTTCGGCGATCAAGCATGACACGCGCATCGCTGCCGGCTGGATCGGCGATGGATCGACCGCCGAATCGGACTTCCATGCGGCGATGGTTTTTGCCTCCACCTATAAGGCGCCGGTCGTCCTCAATATCGTCAACAACCAATGGGCCATCTCCACCTTCCAGGGCATCGCCCGCGGTGGCGCCGCCACCTTCGCGGCACGCGGCCATGGATTTGGCATTGCCTCGCTGCGCGTCGACGGCAATGACTATCTGGCCGTTCATGCTGTCGCCAAATGGGCGGCCGAACGGGCGCGGTGCAATCTCGGGCCCACCCTGATCGAGCATGTCACCTATCGTGCCGGTGCGCATTCGACCTCGGACGATCCCTCTGCCTATCGCCCGAAAGCAGAATCGGATGCCTGGCCGTTGGGTGATCCGGTCCTGCGCCTCAAGAACCATCTGATCGCGCGGGGCGCCTGGTCTGCGGAACGGCATATCCAGGCCGAGGCGGAGATCATGGAGACGGTGATCGCGGCACAGAAGGAAGCCGAGAAGCACGGGACGCTGCATTCCGGCGGCAAGCCATCGACGCGTGACATCTTCGAAGGCGTCTATGCGGAAATGCCGCCACATCTCCGCCTGCAGCGGCAAGAGGCGGGGTATTGAGCCATGAAACGCACAATGATCGAGGCCATTCGCGACGCGATCGACGTTTCGATGGCCAAGAATGACGATGTCGTCGTCTTCGGCGAGGATGTTGGGTATTTCGGTGGCGTCTTCCGCTGCACCCAGGGCCTGCAGCAGAAATATGGCAACCATCGCTGCTTCGACGCGCCGATCAACGAGCTCGGCATCGTTGGCGCGGCGATCGGCATGGCGGCTTATGGCCTGCGCCCCTGTGTCGAGATCCAGTTCGCCGACTATGTCTATCCGGGCTATGACCAGATCGTCTCCGAAGCCGCCCGGTTGCGCTATCGCTCGAATGGCGATTTCACGGCACCCATGGTGATCCGCATGCCGACAGGCGGGGGCATCTTCGGCGGGCAGACACATAGCCAAAGCCCGGAAGCGCTTTT
>DATMUQ010000703.1:0-2677 GCA_035563795.1 Terriglobales bacterium
GGCTGCCGTCCGGGTCATGGAGGATTCGCCGCATTTCAATGCCGGCCACGGTGCAGCGCTCAACGCCGCGGGAGAGCATGAGCTGGACGCATCCATCATGGATGGCCGTGACTTGCGGGCCGGTGCCATCTCGGCGGCGCGGCGGATCCGCAATCCGATAGGCGCGGCGCGAGCGGTGCTGGAAAGCGAAGAGCTGGTGATGGTCACGGGACCGGCGGCGGATCGCTTCGCCGAGGCCCGGGGCCTGGAGATTGTCGATCCCGGCTATTTCACCACACCGCGCCGGCGCGAGGCGCTGCAGGCGATGAAGGCACATGAAGCTGCTGGCACGGCACGCCAGGCGCGCGAAGCCGAAAAGCACGGTACCGTCGGCGCCGTGGCCTTGGACCAGGCCGGTCATCTGGCCGCCGCGACCTCAACCGGCGGCTATACCAACAAACCGGAGGGACGGGTCGGCGACAGCCCGATCATCGGCGCCGGCACTTATGCCCGCGACGGTGTCTGTGCCGTGTCCGGGACGGGCAAGGGCGAGCTCTTCATCCGCCATGTCCTCGGCCATGAGATCGCCAGCCGCATCGCCTATCTCGGCGAGTCACTGGAGACGGCGGCCAATCATCTGATCGCGCATGACCTGCAACCCTATCAGGTCGGCGCCGGGCTGGTGGCGGTCGATGCGGCGGGGCATGTTTCTGCGCCGTTCAATACCGATGGCATGTATCGCGGCTGGGTGACCGTGGACGGCGAATTCTTCGTCGCCACGCATCAGCAGGTAGTGCCGGTACGATAGCCTACTTAACTTGAGGTCGCTGGCATGGTTCAAACTTGAGGGCCACAGCGAAGGCTGTGGCCCTTAAGCATAAACTGGTTTCGTGGCTCAGGCTGCCCGCGCGCGGTGCAGGGCGGCGACCTCGGCTTCATCCTTCAGCGCCTTCAGCACCGAAGGACGTTCTTCGACGCGCACCTTCCAGGCCATCAGCCGCGTCAGATGGTCGATCTTCGTGCCGGAACGTTCATGCCACATGGTTGCCCAGACATAGGCGTCGACGATGGTAAAATTTTCGCCCATCAGATAGGGGCGGCCATCGGCAAGGCGGTCGTCGAGCAGCTTATAGGCATTGACGAGCTTGGCGCGGGTCCAGGCGGTTCCTTCCTCGGTCAGCAGCTTGCGCATCAGCGGGATGTGCTTCTGCGCGATCTCCGTCGCGATGAAAGTGAGCAACTGGTCGACCCTGACCCGCTCCATGCTGCCGCGAACCGGTACCAAGCCCGATGCCGGATGCTGGTCGGCGAGATAGGAGGCGATGGTGATGGTCTCGGTCAGTCGGTCCTGCTGCGCGTTGCCGAGGGCGAGAATCGGGACATAGCCCAGCGGATTGACGGCCGCGAAATCGTCACCGTTCGAGGTTGTCTTGTCGAAGACGTTGTAATGCACTAGTTCCGGGGACAGGCCTAGTTCATTGGCCACGATCTGGATGGCCTGGGAGCAGGTCTGGTCGGCGATATAGAGTTTCATCGGGAAGGCCTTTCGGGTTCGTTACAGTACGAACAAGACCTAATAAGCCCACGCCGGGAGATAAGCTGTTCGATCTCATCTGCACTGTCTCTTCATCGGAGACAATAGAAGCCGGCAGATGCCAACTCTCCCGAATTGAGCCTGATGGAGCGCTCAGCTCATCGCATATCCGCGGCATCGTGAACACCGCACCCCATTCCTGCGAGCGCCCGCTCCTGCAGGTCGCTGCAACCGGACGGCCAAGGCCGGACGGTCATGCTGGTCGTTGCCATCCCGCTCTTGCTGCCTTGCGGAAGTAGCTATCCTTGGGCCGGATTGTGACAGGCGCCGTCGGCCAGCATCTGCGTTGAGAGGCGAGGTGGCGGATGGAAAGGAGGATATCCACGGAATCTGTGGATAAGCTTGTCAGCAACTTCGTGACAGTTTGGGGGCAGTGGCGGAAACACAGGCCCGCACCGGCGTGCCTAAGAAATAGGCGCTCAATCTAAGCATCTGAAATGGCGAAAATCGGGGAATGGTTTTCGCAACGGAAGTGTCATCTTCGATGCTGCTGATTGCTGGCTTATCGGGCGGTATTTGTTCGATGGCATTGTCGATAAATCCGTCAATTGCCGGCAGGCCAACTGCCAGCATCGGGGATCTCCGCGCAATAGGAGCCCGCGCGCAAGCCATGCCTGGCCGATGAAATCGTCGCCTTAACCCAGTCGCCCTGGCTGCCTCGTGGTGCCCTCAGTTTCCTTGAGACCCCATATGACTTATGCCTGCCGGTTGATAAACTCGACTATTCGAAGTGCTTTGTCGTTCTCTAAGAGACAATTCTCCGCAGAAACGCCAAACCAAAGAGGGATCAGCAGAATGACGCTGGGAGAACGGTCGGATGCCTCGATCCCGGAAATCGCCGCCTTTGCCGCCGTCGCCCAGACCGGTAGCTTCACCAAGGCAGCTGAGCATCTCGGCACCAGCAAGGCCAATATCGGCAAGGCGGTCCAGCGCTTGGAGGGGCGGCTCGGCACCAAGCTCTTCCAGCGCACCACCCGCGCCGTGCGCCTGACCGAGGATGGCGAGATCTATCTCCACGCGGCGCAATCGGCGCTCGAGAGCCTGCGCGATGCCGAGCAGGCTCTGGCGGCACGGCGTTCGGCGCCGATCGGCCGCGTCCGGCTC
>DATMUQ010000704.1:0-3800 GCA_035563795.1 Terriglobales bacterium
TGAGGCGCTGGCGATGTCGGATCTCGTCGTGGTGATGAACAAGGGCCGTATCGAGCAGATGGGGCCGCCGGCCGAGGTCTATGAAGAACCCCGCAGCGAGTTCGTGGCGAGCTTCCTCGGCAATGCCAATTTCCTGCCGGCGGTGGTGCGGGAGGTGCGGGGCGACAACATCGCCGTTTCGCTGGCAGGCGGCGACAGCCTGTTGGTGGGCGGGGCGGCCCGGTCGGTCAAAGCCAGTGACGCGGTCCGCGTGATGGTACGTGCAGAAAAGATTACCATTGCCGGTCAGCAGGCCGGCGGCCTCATGGCAAGAATCATTGATGTCGATTACCTGGGGGCCATGGCCCGTTATCAACTGGAGTTGCGCAATGGGGACAGGCTGCTCAGCCTCGCCAGCCTCGGAGAGCGGACCCTGGCCACCGGCGAGACTGTCACATTGCTGATCAATCCGCGTCATTGCCGGATTTTGTAAAAGGCCCTCACGCCGCTATTGATATTCCGCTGCTTTGAATCTGGTCGGGCGGGCTGCTAGGATACCCCCTCATTTCGTGGGATCTCCGGCATGTCAGCATTCGATTTTGATCTTTTTGTCATAGGCGCCGGCTCGGGCGGCGTGCGGGCAGCACGCATGTCCTCGGCCTATGGCGCCAAGGTGGCCATCGCAGAGGAAAGCCGGGTCGGCGGTACCTGCGTCATCCGCGGCTGCGTCCCGAAAAAGCTGATGGTCTATGCCTCCCACTTCCATGAGGACTTCGCCGATGCGGTCAATTACGGCTGGACCATCGGCGAGGCGCATTTCGACTGGGCGACGCTGATCGCCAATAAGGACCGCGAGATCGATCGCCTCAACGGCATCTATAAAAAGCTGCTGGCCGGCTCGAATGTGACCTTGATGGAACAGCGTGCTGTCTTGGTCGACCGCAATACGGTCGAGGTTGATGGTCGCAAGGTCACCGCCAAGCATATCCTGATTGCTACCGGCGGCTGGCCGGAGAAACCGGACCTGCCCGGGATCGAGCACGCCATCACCTCGAATGATGTCTTCCATCTGCCAGACCTGCCGCATCGTGTCGTGGTGGTCGGCGGTGGCTATATTGCGCTCGAGTTTGCCTGCATCTTCGCCGGGTTGGGCGCCCAGGTGACCCAGCTTTATCGCGGGACACAAGTCTTGCGCGGCTTCGATGACGACGTGCGCAACTTCGTCGCCAAGGAAGTGGCCAAGAAGGGTGTCGATCTCCGGCTCAACAGCGATGTGGCCCAGATCGACAAGCGCGGCGACGAGTTGCATGTGACACTGAAGGACGGCTCTGCTCTGGTGACGGATTGCGTGCTCTATGCGACCGGTCGCCGGCCCAAGACGGCCGGGCTCGGCCTCGAACAGGCCGGGGTCGAGGTCGCCGCAGATGGCGCGGTGAAGGTCGACGCCTATTCGCGCACCACGGTCGAGAATATCTATGCGATCGGCGATTGTACCAACCGGGTCAACCTGACCCCGGTCGCCATCAAGGAAGGCATGGCTTTCGCCGACACCGTCTTCGGCGGCAAGCCCTGGCCGATGGATCACAAGACCATCGCCTCGGCCGTCTTCAGCCAGCCGCCGGTCGGCTGCGTCGGGCTGAGCGAGGCGGATGCCCGCAAACACTATGGCGCCGTCGATATCTACAAGGCGGATTTCAAGCCCCTGAAGCACACGCTCAGCGGCCGCGACGAGCGCACCCTGATGAAGCTGGTGGTCGACCGGGCGAGCCAGGTGGTGCTGGGCGCCCATATGGTCGGCCTCGATGCCGCGGAGATCATCCAGGCCATCGCCATCGCCGTGAAAATGGGCGCCACCAAGGCCCAGTTCGATCAGACGGTTGCGGTCCATCCGACGGCGGCGGAGGAATTCGTCACCATGCGGGTGAGGGAGCCGGACCCCGAGCCGCCCCAGCCGGAAGCCGGCTTGCAGCCCGGCCTGGCGCAATAGGCCCCAAATATCGGCATCTGGGGGCAGTCGAGCGCGACGGCTATGCGTTAACCATATCCCCTGGCGCATTGAAAGGCCGGAATTTCCGGCGTATATCCGGTGTGTCAGGTTGGAAAGGATTTTTAAAATGACGGCGAAGTGGTCTCCGGAAAGCTGGCGCGGCAAGCCGATCAGCCAGGTCCCGGAATATCCCGATGAAGGCAAACTCCTGGGCGTTGAGGAGCGGCTGCGCTCGTATCCGCCGCTGGTTTTTGCCGGCGAGGCGCGGCGTCTCACCGAGGCGCTGGGCGATGTGGCGGAAGGCAAGGCCTTCCTGTTGCAGGGCGGGGATTGCGCCGAGAGCTTTGCCGAATTCAGCGCCAACAACATTCGCGATACTTTTCGTGTCCTGCTGCAAATGGCGGTTGTGCTGACCTATGGCGCCGCCTTGCCGATCGTCAAGGTCGGCCGCATGGCTGGCCAGTTCGCCAAGCCGCGTTCGGCCCCGACCGAAGTGATCGATGGCGTCGAGCTGCCGAGCTATCGCGGCGACATCATCAACGGCATCGAGTTCAACAAGGAAGCCCGGATACCGGATCCGGAACGGCTGGTGCAGAGCTATAACCAGTCGGCCGCGACCCTCAACCTGCTGCGCGCTTTCGCCCAGGGCGGTTTCGCCGATCTCCACAAGGTGCATCGCTGGAACCTGGATTTCGTCGCCGATAACCCGCTCGGCCATCGCTACAAGGAACTGGCCGATCGTCTGTCCGAGACGCTGGAATTCATGGCCGCCTGCGGCCTCACCTCGGAGACGGTGCCGCAGATCCGCGAGACCGATTTCTTCACCAGCCACGAGGCGCTGCTGCTCAATTATGAGCAGGCGCTGACCCGCGTCGATAGCTTGACCGGCAAGTGGTATGGCTGCTCGGCGCATATGCTGTGGATCGGCGACCGCACCCGCCAGGCGGATAGCGCGCATGTCGAATATATGCGCGGCATCAACAATCCGCTCGGCCTGAAATGCGGCCCGTCGATGGACCCGGACGATCTCTTGCGGTTGATCGATATCCTCAACCCACAGAATATCCCCGGCCGCCTGACGCTGATCGTGCGCATGGGCCATGACAAGGTCGAACAGAAGTTCCCGCCGCTGCTGCGCGCCGTGAAGCGTCACGGAGCCAAGGTGGTGTGGTCGAGCGATCCGATGCATGGCAACACCATCAAGTCCTCGACCGGCTACAAGACCCGGCCGTTCGACCGCATCCTCTCCGAAGTGCGCAGCTTCTTCGCCGTGCATCAGGCGGAAGGAACGCATGCCGGCGGCGTGCATTTCGAGATGACCGGCCAGGATGTCACCGAATGCATTGGCGGCGCCAAGGCGGTGACCGAGGAAGCCCTGGCGGATCGCTACCATACTCATTGCGACCCGCGCCTCAACGCCACCCAGGCGCTGGAGCTGGCCTTCCTCATCGCCGAGCAGCTCAAGGCGGAGCGGACGTCGCACGGCCGCAAGATCGCCGAGGCCTCCTGATATCATTCCCTTCCGGCATTCCGGTGCCGGAAGGGTTTCCGCTTGAGCGGTGCGTGACAGCGTAGGGAGTGATCCGATGAGCGCTGGTGCCGAAGGCACGACGAAAGACGTGACGACACATAAGAAGCAGGCTGCCGGCGAGCAGGGGCGCAGTCCCGCATCCGGCCCGAACGCTGCCACCATCGCCGATTGGACGGATCAGTATTTCCTGAAGACCAAGGCCGTCGTGCAGAAATTCGGCGACGCCACGGTCACCTATGCCGTCTTCATGCGCCGCCCGGTCGTCTCGGCACCGCGCATCGCCGTCGACTGGCTGCAGCGCAT
>DATMUQ010000705.1:0-8511 GCA_035563795.1 Terriglobales bacterium
CCGTGCCCACACCCGGACCGGCCTTGAAGACGATGCCGCTACCGGCTGGCAGGCGCCGCACCGTCGCGCGGATCTCGGCGAGATGGGTCACATCCGGATCGTCGCCGGCATCCTTGATGACCGAGGCCATGCAGCCGCCGTCGGCCAGCCGCTCCTGCCGCGCCAGGGCAAAGCTCGGCTGCTCGCCCTTGGGGAGGGTTATGGTTACCGGATCGGCAAAGTCGCCGGTCAGCAGCGCCGTCAAGGCGGCCTTGGTGGCCGCCGTGGCACAGGCTCCGGTGGTCCAGCCGCGTCGCAGGGGCTGATCGGGGGCTTCTGGCTTGCGAGTCATGGCGCTATTCTAGTGGTCGATGTCCAATTTTGACTAGTCTGGGCGCGACGCGTGCTTAGGATGGCGGCATGATGAACTTACTCGATTCCTTACCGGAACTGGAGCCGGGCTGGGTTTGGTTGACGGGTGCGGGACCGGGTTCCGCCGGCCTGTTGACCCTATTGGCCCTGCGCGGGATCACCCAGGCCGATGTCATTGTTTATGACGCGCTGGTCGACAAGGCCGTGCTCGACATGGCGCGGCCCGGCGTCATCCTGGAATATGCCGGCAAGCGCGGCGGCAAGCCTTCGGCGAAGCAGCCGGATATCTCGTTGCGCCTCGTTCAGCTGGCCCGCGAGGGCAAGCGGGTGCTGCGCCTCAAGGGCGGCGATCCCTTCGTCTTCGGCCGCGGCGGCGAAGAGGCCTTGAGCCTGGTCGCGGCCGGGGTGCCGTTCCGCGTGGTGCCGGGCATCAGTGCGGGTATTGGCGGCCTCGCTTATGCCGGCATTCCGGTCACCCATCGCGACTGCAATTCGGCGGTGACTTTCATCACCGGTCATGATGCGACCGGCGTGGTGCCCGACAATGTCGACTGGATGTCGCTCGGCAAGGGCTCACCGGTCATCGTCCTCTATATGGCGCTGAAGCATATCGATCTCATCGCCGAACGCCTGATGCAGGCCGGGCGTTCCGCCGGTGAGCCGGTGGCCGTGGTGGCCAAGGCGACGACCGCCGAGCAGCAGGTCCTGGAAACGACGCTCGGCCGCTGCGGCGCCGATGTTGCGGCGCAAGGCATTGAGCCGCCGGCCATCGTCGTCATCGGCGAGGTGGTGCGCCTGCGCGCCGCCCTCGACTGGATCGGTGCCCTGGAGGGCAAGCGCCTGGTTGCCGATCCGCTTGGCCGCCGCCAGCAAACCGAAGCCTGCTGAGCCGGCGCTTCCCATGTCCACGCCCGGTCTGATCATCGCCGCGGCTGCCTCCGGCAGCGGCAAGACCACCCTTACGCTCGGCCTGCTGCGACTTCTGGCGCGCCAGGACATCGCCGTGCGCGGCTGCAAGACCGGCCCCGATTACATCGATCCCGCTTTCCATGCGGCGGCCAGCGGCGCACCCTGTTTCAACCTCGATCCCTGGGCGATGCGGGCGGACAGCCTTGCTGCCCTGATCGCCGCCTCGCAGCCGGCGGATCTGATGATCGTCGAAGGCGTCATGGGCCTGTTCGACGGTGCGGCACCGGCTGCCGGCGAAGAAGACGCGCCTGGAGGCACAGTCGACCTGCCGGCAGGCTCGACGGCCCAGCTTGCGGCACAAACCGGTTGGCCGGTGGTGGCGGTGCTCAATGTCAAAGGGCAGGGCGCCACGGCGGCGGCGATCGCCAGCGGCCTCAGACACTTCCATCCGCAAGTTCGCGTCGCCGGCGTCATCTGCAACAATGTCGGCTCGCCTCGCCATGGCGAGATTTTGCGCCATGCTTTCCGGCAGATCGGCCTGCCGCTGCTGGGCCTGGTACCGCGCGACCCGCGCCTGCTATTGCCCGAGCGCCATCTGGGCCTGGTCCAGGCCGGCGAGCATGGCGATCTCACCCGCTTTCTCGACGATGCCGCCGATCATCTTGAACGCCATGTCGATATCGCCGCCTTGCGCCAGGTCGCCGGCATCGCGATGGCGCCGCAACGGGGCGATCTGGCGCAAGCGCTTGTCCCGCCTTTGGGCCAGCACATCGCCATTGCTCGCGACATCGCCTTCGCTTTCGCTTATCCAGCCCAGCTCACCGCCTGGCGCGCGGCCGGTGCTGAACTCAGTTTCTTCTCACCGCTGGCCGATGAAACACCCGCCGCTTCCGCCGATGCCGTGTTCCTGCCTGGCGGTTATCCCGAGCTGCATGCCGGCAAGCTGGCCGGCAACCGGCGTTTCACCGCCGGGATGCGGGATGCCGCTGCAGCAGGCAAGGCGGTCTATGGCGAATGTGGTGGCTATATGGTGCTTGGCCGCAGCCTGACCGATGCCGCGGGTGTCGCGCATGGGATGCTGGATCTATTGCCGGTGGAGACCTCTTTCGCCAAACGCAAGCTGCATCTCGGCTATCGGCAGGTCGAGCTTCTCGCCGACACAGCTTTCGGCACAGCGGGCACGCGGCTGCGTGGCCATGAATTCCACTATGCCAGCATTATCGCAGAGGCAGAAGATGGTCGCCTGTTCGCCGTGCGCGATGCCGCCGGTTGCGATCTCGGCGCCTATGGCCACCGCCGCGGCAGCGTCTCCGGCTCCTATCTGCATTTGATCGATCGCGCAGCCTAGCGACGATAGAGCGCGTCTATTCTGCCGCCTGTTCCGCGAGCTGCCCGGCGGCGGCGCGGCCCTGCACCAGGGTCACCAGGATCACGCCCAGCACCAGCGCAAAGATGGCGCCCCATATCCACAGATTGTGCCGCTCGCCGAAGACGAGATAGCCCCAGGCCGTGCCGCAGAGCGTGATGGTATAGGCGGTCTGCGAGGCGAAGACGGCGCTGCTGTTGCGCACCAGCCAGACGAAGCAGATGGTGAAGAAGGCGTTGACGACGCCCATGCCGGCGGCACAGAAGGTGATCGTGGTCCAGGGGGCGAAAGGCGAGACGATGTCGCCGCTGACCAGCGCATAAGGCAACATGACAACGCCGCCGATCGACAGCATGGCGGCGGTCTGGGTCAGGGCATCGGCGCCGGGCGGGCTCTTCAGCGAGATATAGACGTTCTGCATCGCATAGAGAACCGAGGCGACGAGGCCGACCAGCACCCAGCCCACCGCCGACCGATCAGGCAAACTGTGTTCCGGCAGCACGATCATCAGCACGCCGGCAAAGCCCAGGAGGACGCCGAGCGCCCGCAATGGCACGAAGCGCTCGACCCTGAGCCCCAGCACGAAGAGATAGGTCACCAGGGGGGAGAGCGGGATCAGCAAGGTGGTGATGCTGACTGGCAGGTGCGGCGCCACATTGAGGAGCAGCACCGAGGGGAAGGTAAGGCCGATCAGGCCGTTGACGGTGTAATAGATGAGATGGCGTCGATCGAGGCGCGGCCATTTGCCGGCGAGGGCGCAGACGACCAGCAGCAGGAGGCCACTGCCAAGTCCCTCCCAGATGGCGATGCCGACCGGGCTGCCGCCTTGCATGGTGGCGATCTTCGCCAGCGTATAGCTGCCGCTCCAGCCGAGGCCCATGGCGAGCAAAGCGGTCGGTCCGATGACGAAGCGGAAAAGGGGTGTCATCGATCTGAGCGGCGCCCGAAACCCGTCGCTTCGTGGCCGGCTGTCAGGGCCGGTTCACTGTCGCTGTGTGACCGGCCCGGTTGCCCCGGATCGATGATATTGATGGCCATGCTTCCCCTGCACGAATTCCACTCGATAAGATGCGTCGCCACTATCCCGTATGTTGCGACCGGCTGTCGAGTTTCGTGAACGAAAGAGACCATGCATTCGCCCAGCGGTCATTGTCCATTCAGCTGGCGTGGCGTATGGCCTGGTCGAACAAGGAGCCGGGTTGCATGACAGCGCCCTCGGCCTGCGCTGCATGCAGGCAGCTTTCGTCGTCACGGCGGGCATTGTTCACGGTCGGGCCGACCGCCAGCCGGGTGACCGGCTGCAAGCGGTAAGGCTGCAGCATTGCCTGAAGACTGGCCGGCGATGCGGCGGCATCGAGCCAGGCGGCGTAGCTTTCCGGCGGCAGGATCACCGGCATGCGGTGATGCAGGTCTTCCAGCTCGGCGATTGCCGTCGTCGTGATGATGGTGAAGCTGCGATGGATCTCGCCCGCCGGGCTGCGCCAACCTTCCCACAGGCCGGCGAAAGCGAAACAGCGGCGATCCGCCAAGGCGAGGAAATAGGGCTGCTTACCGCCATCGGCCCGCGTCGCCCATTCATAGAAACCGTCGGTCGGGATGAGGCAGCGCCGGCGGGCAAAGGCCTCACGGAAGGTCGGCTTTTCCGTCAGCGTTTCCGAGCGGGCATTGATCGTCTTTGCCGCCTGGCTGGTATCCTTGGCCCATTGCGGCACCAGTCCCCAGTTGAATTTGCGCAGCTCGCGCTGGCCATTCTGGGCGCGGCCGATGATGCTGGCTTGCTGGGTCGGGGCGATATTGTAGCGCGGGGCGAGATTATCCGTGCAGCGGATCTCGAACAATTCTTCGAGCGCCTGGGGCGGGGTCGTCAGGGTAAAGCGGCCACACATTGGTGGATATCTCTGAGCCTTCGGCTGAAAAATCGGCAGGTTGATCCCGCATGACTGCCATGGCCGGCGAGTCGCAGGCAAATGCCGGCAGCCCAACTGGAGGGACATGAGCTAGGGGCATGCGGTGATGAAACCGGCGCCGGATGGACGGTTTCGCTGGTTTTGCGTAAGCCTGGAGGAAGAACCGGCTGGCTGCCTTGTTTGGAGGGCGGCGGCCGTGACAGCAGATACGAACGATTCGGGTGAGGATCCGGCATGACATCCGGCAGCATGGCATCGCACAGCACGACGTCGCATAATAAGACGTCGCACCGGCTCGACCCGCTGTTGCGGCCGCGCAACGTCGCCTTGATCGGCGCCTCGCCGAAGCCGGACACGGTCGGCAGCGGCATGATCGAGGCGGCCACCGCCGGCGACAGCGACCGGCGCATCTATCTCGTCAATCCGGCCTACACCGAAATCAACGGCCGCATCTGCTATCCCGATCTCGCTTCATTGCCGGAGACAGTCGATCTCGTCGTCATCGGCGTCGCCAACCATCGCGCCGAGGCGGCAATGCTGGAAGCGGCGGCGCATGGCGCGCGGGCAGCGGTGATGTTCGGCAGTGCATATCTGCAGGATGATGTCACACCGCCGCTCACCCAACGCTTGACGGCCATCGCCCGCGAGAACGGCATGTCGCTCTGCGGCGCCAATTGCATGGGCTTCTATCATCTCGGCGCCGATTTCCGGGTCTGTGGTTTCCCGCCGCCGACCTGGATGGCGCCAGGGCCGCTGGCGCTCATCACCCATTCCGGCACCGTCTTCTCATCGCTCTGCCATAACGACCGGCGGCTGCGCTTCAGCCTTGCTGTCTCGGCCGGGCAGGAGCTGGTGACGACAGCGGCCGACTATCTCGACTTCGCCTTGGCCCAGGAGGAGATCCGCTGTGTCGGCCTGTTCCTGGAAACTGTCCGCGATCCCCAGGGCTTTGTCGCTGCGCTGGAGACGGCGCGGCGCAGGAAGGTCCCGGTGGTTGCGCTCAAGGTGGGCCGCACCGTTGCGAGTGCCGCCATGGCCGCCAGCCATTCCGGTGCTCTTGCCGGCAATCACGCCGCCTATCGCGCCCTGTTCAAGCGCCACGGCGTGATCGAGGTCGACAACCTTGATGATTTCGCCAATGCCCTGCGGCTGTTCTCCTCGGGGCGTCCGCTGGCGGCGGGTGGGCTCGCCAGCATGCATGATTCCGGCGGGTTGCGGGAATTGATGGTCGATCTCGCCGAGGAAACCGGTGTGCCGTTCGGCGTGATCTCCGAGGCGACCAAGGCGAAGCTGGCGACGCGGCTCGATTACGGGCTCGATGCCGCCAATCCGCTGGATGCCTGGGGAACCGGCCATGATTACGAGGCTGCTTTCGCCGATCTGATGACGACCCTGATGGCGGATGACGAGACGGCGATCGGTGTCTTCTGTGCCGAGATCCGCGACGGCTATTATCTGATGGATGGTTATTCCCGCGCCATGCAGGAAGCCTATCGGCGTGGCAGCAAGCCGGTCATTTTCAGCACCAATGTCGGCAGCGGCGGGGCGGGCGAGTTGCCGGCCCGGCTCACGGCCGAAGGCCAGCCGGTGCTGAGCGGTCTGGCCTCGACCCTGCGCGTCATCGGCAAGGCCATGGCCTATCGCGACTGGCTGGCGCTGGAGACCGGCCAGCCCGCGCCGGTGCCATCCTTGCTGCGGCAGAAATGGGCGCCGCGCCTGTCGACCGGCGCACCGCTGAGCGAGGCCGAGAGCCTGACGTTGCTGACCGATTACGGCGTGCCGGCCATTCCCTTCATCGAGGTTGATACGTTGGAGGCAGCACAGGCTGCGGCCGCAAGCTTCGGCTGGCCGGTGGCGCTGAAGACGGTGATGCCGGGCATCCTGCATAAATCCGATGCCGGCGGCGTCCATCTCAATCTCGGCACGATGGCGGCGCTTAACCAAGCTTATGCGGATCTTGCCGGCCGTCTTGGCCCCCGGGCATTGGTGATGCCGATGGCGAAGAAGGGGGTGGAACTGGCTTTCGGCGGTCTCGTCGATCCGCAATTCGGCGCCATCGCGATGATCGGTGCCGGCGGCACCTTGATCGAGCTACTCGATGACCGGCAGCTCGTCCTGGCGCCGCTCGATGCCGCCGAGGCCGGGCGCAACATCGCGGCCTTGCGGCTCAATCGCCTGCTGGAGGGTTATCGCGGCGAAGCGGCGGCGGACCGGCAGAAACTGGCCGAGGCCTTCAGCCGCTTCAGCATCATGCTGCACGACCTCGCCGATCTCATCGCCGAATGCGACCTCAATCCGGTGATCGCTTCGGCGCATGGTTGTCTCGCCGTTGATGCGCTGATCGTGCCGCGCACTTAGAACGTGCCGGGATAAGTGCCGCCGTCCAGCAGCAGGTTCTGGCCGTTGATATAGCCGGCGCGGGTCGAGCACAGGAAGGCGCAGAGAGCGCCGAATTCTTCCGGTGTGCCGAAACGCCCCGTCGCCTCACCCTGCTTCCATTCTTCCAGCACGGCTTCAGTGGTTTGGCCGCTTTTGCCGGCGGTGGTCTCGGCACCGGAGCGCAGGCGGTCGGTGTCGAAGGAGCCGGGCAGGATATTGTTGATCGTCACATTGTGCTTGGCCACCTGGCGGGCGAGGCCGGCGACGAAGCCGGTCAGGCCGCTGCGGGCGCCATTGGAGAGGCCGAGGGAGCCGATCGGCGCCTTCACCGCCGAGGAGGTGATGTTGACGATGCGGCCGAAGCGGCGGCTGATCATGCCGTCGATGGTGGCCTTCATCAGCTCGATCGGCGTCAGCATATTGGCATCCAGGGCCTTCATCCAGGCTTCGCGATCCCAGTCGCGGAAATCGCCCATCGGCGGGCCGCCGGCATTGTTGACGATGATATCCGGTGCCGGGCAGGCCTTAAGCAAAGCCGCACGCCCTTCGGGCGTCGACACATCGGCAGCGATCGCCGTGACCTTGACACCGGTCTTGCCGCGGATCTCATCGGCGGTCGCTTCCAGGGCCTCCTTGCCGCGAGCATTGAGCACAAGGTGAACGCCTTCCTCGGCCAAGGCCAGGGCGCAACCCTTGCCGAGGCCCTTGCTGGAGGCGCAAACGATGGCGGTGCGTCCGGCGATACCGAAATCCATGAGGAGGTTCCTTTCCAGGCAAGGGGATAAGGCTGCCGGGTGGGGCCCGTGATGGCGCCGCCCCCGGCCGAGGTTGCCTCATTGGTAACGGGCCGCCCGGGCTTGTCAAACGCCAAGCGCAGCGGCCGGCATCGCCAGGACGCAGGGCCTATATGCAAGAACGGCGCAAAGCGGCGCATGGACTTCCGGCGGCACTCAGGTCAAAAATAGACGGTCCGGGAGTTCTCATCCAATGACCATCGCCAGTCGCCAAGACGCCGCGCGGCCCAGCATTTCGCAGGGTCTGCTGATGGCTGCCGCCGCTTATTTCATTTTCACCCTCCAGGACGTGCTGGTCCGGCTGCTGGTCAAGGCCGACATGCCGATCTGGCAGGTCCTGCTGATGCGCAGCCTCTGTATCGTCGTCGCCTGCTTTTGTATTAAAGGCCCGAAAGTGGTGGCAGACAGTCTGGAATCGCCCAGCCGCTGGAGCCTGGTAGCGCGCGGCGTCCTCATCCTGGCGGCGTGGCTCTGTTATTACACGGCGTCAAAGACCCTGTTCTATGGCCAGCTGGTGACGATCTATTACGCGGCACCCATCATCATCACCGTGCTTGCTCTGGTGATGCTGAAGGAGCGCGTGACGGCAACGCGGTGGATGGCGGTCTTCGTCGGTTTCATCGGCGTGCTGATTGCCTGTGAACCGGGCCAGCTCGGCCTGTCGACGCCGGTTCTGCTGACCCTCGCGGCGGCAGTGATGTGGGGCATGTCGAACATCCTGCTGCGCAAGGCCGGTGTGACCGAGAATGTGCTGATGCAGATGTTCATGTCGAACGCGATCTTCGCGCTCGGCTGCGGCGGGCCG
>DATMUQ010000706.1:0-2233 GCA_035563795.1 Terriglobales bacterium
GCCGGCATGCCGCAGCCGGTATCCGCAATCTCGACCACAAAGTTCTGCTGGTTGTCGAGCCGGGCCTTCACGGTAACGGAGCCGCCGGGCGGCGTGAACTTGACGGCGTTCGACATCAGATTGAGCACGATCTGCTTGAGCCGCATTTCATCGGCGAAGACCATCGGCAGATCGGTATCGCTGTCGTTCGACAGGCGGATACCATTGGCTTCGGCCAGGGGCTCGACCAGTCTGCAGCAATCGGCGAGAAGCTGTGTGGGATCGATTTTCTCGCTGCGTAATTCCATATGCCCGGCTTCGATCTTGGCGAGATCAAGGACGTTGTTCACCAGGCCGAGCAGATGATTTCCGGCATCGTGAATGAAGCCGCCATATTCCCGGTATTGCGGTGGGATAACCTGGCCGTGTACTTCATCCATGATGATTTGCGAGAAGCCGAGAATGGCGTTCAACGGCGTGCGAAACTCATGGCTCATATTGGCGACGAAATCGGACTTCGCGCGGCTTGAGGATTCAGCCTCTTCCTTTGCGGCCCGTAATTCATCAAGGAAGCGCATCTGATCGGTGATGTCCCGCCCGGTGCCACGATAGCCGCTGAAACTGCCATCAGCGGCAAAGACCGGGATGCCGTTGACGACGAGATGACAGGGCGGCGCGTCGGGGAAATGACGCACGAAACGGAAATCGTGAAACGGGCGTCGCTCATCCAGGTCCGTCATATGCCGGACGATCCGGGTGTCGCCTTCCTCTTCAAGCACCATGTCGCGCCAGCTATGTCCGATCGCGAGGACGCCCGCCATGCGGCTCTGCAGGGCCGGCTGGCAGGAAATCCAGTTGAAGCGCAGCGTCTCGTCCAGTTCCCAGAACCAGTCGGAGGAAAGCTCCGCGAAGTCGCGCAACTGACGTTCCCGCTGGCGTTTCAAGCGATCGGTCGCGCTATTGGCAATCGCCATCTGCAAGGTTGCGTGCAACTCGCGCTCGGAAAACGGTTTCAGCAGATAGCCATAGGGATTGGTCGCGGCGGCACGGCTCAAGGTGGCTTCTTCGGAATAGGCGGTGAGATAGACGACCGGGGTGAGGTCGTCGGCGGGCATCATGGCTGCAGTCTGAATGCCGTCGATGTCACCCTCGATATTGATGTCCATCAGGACGACATCGGGATGTGTTTGCTGCAGAAATTGCAGCGCCTGCTCGCCGGACGCGACGACCGCGACAACGGCATAGCCGAGCTTGGTCAGTTGCTGCTTGAGGTGAAGGGCGACGATACGCTCGTCTTCGACGACCAATACACGAATTGGCTGCATCAGGTTCTCCCTGGATACCTACTGCACAATTCCGCCCCTGAGCGCTCGATCGTTTTTTAGGAAGTTTGTCGCAGCTCAGGGCGGCTGCCAAGTCCTAAAGCGACCATATTCGGGCTTTCCTGATGGAATGCGGCAGGTGTACACGGCCGACCTGCTTCTCGGCATCTCTTGTCACCCGTCTCTCGTTTCATATAAGGCGATTTTTTTTCGTTTACAGTGAAATCTGTTGTGTCTAGCGTGACGGGATAAAATCAGTGCCTTTTGCCGTGGGGAGCGCTTGGCCAAATGCCCGAAAGCGGGATCAGACCGGCGACCGACCGGTCCGCCTTCACCTTTACCTGGAACGGCAAGACGGTGGCGGCCACGGCCGGCGATACACTGGCTGAGGCCTTGTTCCGGGCCGGCCATGAGGCGACCGGCACCAGCCGCAAGCGGCACCGTCCCATGGGGCTCTCGGGCGCCTTCGTGCAGGGCGTCATCGCCACGGTCGACGGCATTCCCAATCAACGTCTCGACCAGGTGATCGCCCGGCCCGGCATGCGGGTATTGCGGCAGAATTTCTGGCCGACACCGCAACTGGACCTTCTCGCGCTCTTCAAGTATCTGCCCGCACGCTGGGTGCGGGGCGGCTTCGAACACACCCGCTTCATGCCGAGCGGCACCCAGCGCTTCCTGATTTGGGAACGTCTGCTGGCCTTCCTCGCCGGCGAGGGCAGGCTGCAGGCCGAGCCGTTGGAGCCGGCCATCGTCCCGGGTCGCAAGCTCGCCTGCGATCTCGTGGTGATCGGCGGCGGGCCGGCCGGGCGGCAGGCGGCCAATGCCGCGGCGTCGGCGGGCAAGCGCGTCGTGCTGATTGCGCGCGGCTCGAAACCGGGGCGGGTGGCGGCACTGCTCGGAATGGAGATGCCATCGCTGCATCCCGTGGTGAC
>DATMUQ010000707.1:0-4819 GCA_035563795.1 Terriglobales bacterium
CGGGGAATCGCCCGACTATCTCTATGTCGAATTCGGCCGCGAGCCGGTGCCGCCAACGCCATTGCATTGATCGCCGTTGCATCAAGGGAGAAGAGGATGGATTGGATCGAAAGATGGTTCGGCTTTGCCCCCGACAATGGCGACGGCACGCTGGAACTGGTGATCATGGCGACCGGCCTCGGCCTCATCGTCATCGCCGTCATCTGGAAAGTGCCGCGCTGGCGCGCCGCCGTCTTCCGCCTGATGACCGGGCTACGACACGGCGATCATCAGCATCGCGAACACTGAATGGCTGGGGAGCCTCTCCAAGCCGCTTGCAGGTCGGCATCGGTTATCCTATAAATAACCGATTGCGATTTGAAAGCGGTTTGGAGATATCATGCAACCGATCCTCTATGCGCATCCTTTCGCGTCCTATTGCTGGAAGGTGCTGATCGCCCTGTACGAGAACGGCACCGCCTTCACCTATCGCCGCCTCGGTCCCGAGGATCCAGCGGCCGGCGCGGAACTGGCCGCACTCTGGCCGATCGGCCGCTTCCCCGTGCTTAACGATAACGGCCGTGCCCTGATCGAAAGCAGCATCATCATCGAATATCTCGACCAGCATTATCGCGGCGCGCAGCCGCTGATCCCAAGCGATCCCGACCGCGCCTTGGAAGCCCGCTTCATGGACCGCATCTTCGACAATGAGGTGATGACGCCGATGCAGACCGTCGTCGCCAACAGCCTGAGACCCGCCGATGCCCGTGACCCGTATGGCGTGGAAAAGGCCAAGGCCGCGCTCGACAAGATCTATCGCTGGCTGGATGACCGGCTCGCAGGCCAGGACTGGGCAATCGGCGACAGCTTCAGCCTCGGCGACTGCGCGGCCGCGCCATCGCTCTTCTATGCCGATTGGGTGCATGAGATCGATGCCGGGCTTACACATCTCCGCGCCTATCGTGCGCGGCTGCTCGCCCGCCCCTCGATCGCCCGGGTGGTCGATGAAGCGCGGCCCTATCGCCCGCTCTTCCCGCTGGGTGCGCCGGATCGCGACTGAGGTGTCAGTCGCGCCTGGCCGGTGTCGTCGCGGCCGCGGATGCGGCGCGCAGATCGAGGCGCTCCATGATCTCAGCCGCGATTGCCTCCGGTGTCGCATCGATATCGACACTGATCGCCGGTTCGTCGGCAGCCGGCTCCTCAAGATCAGCAAACTGGCTGTCGAGCAGGTCCGGCGGCATGAAATGGCCGGCACGATGTGACAGACGCTCGCGGATCAGTTCCTTGCTGCCTTTGAGATAGACGAAACGCAGCTGCGGCCGTGCGCTTTCCCCCTCGCCGCCCGCCACCAAGCCGTCGCGATAGCGCCGCTTCAAGGCCGAGCAGGTAATGATCCCCGAGGAGCCTTGCGCCTGCCAGCGATCGACCTGCTTGCCGATCGCCGCGAGCCAGGGTTGCCGGTCGGCGTCGTTCAACGGCTGATGCCGTTTCATCTTGGCGATATTTGCTGCCGGATGAAGATCGTCACCCTCCACCATCGGCCAGTGCAAAGCCGCAGCGATCCTTTCCGCGATAGTGGACTTGCCGCAGCCGGAGACACCCATCACAACCAGGGCAATGCCCTGGTTGTGATGGCCATGACTGTGGTTCTGTGCCGATTGCCCAGCGACGCTGGTTTTGTTTTTACCGATCGTGTTCATGCAAACAGCATCACTCAATGTTCGGTCGGGCTCGGGATCGGCTCGATGCGGCCGAGCACGAAGATGTAAGAGGCAATGCCGATGATCAGCACCACGCCCGCCACCAGGAAGGCATTGCTGAAGGATTGCGTCGCGCCGACGATATAGCCGGTGACGACCGGGGCCGCGACACCCATCAGGTTGTTGACGAAGTTCATGATGCCGCCGATCGTGCCGGTGCCGCCCTTGGGGGCGATCAACGACGGGATCGACCAGCCAACGGGGGCCGCGGCGGAAAGACCGGCGAGCGCGATCGAGATCCAGGTGATCGCCCAACGCGGATCGGTGGTCTGGGTGGCGCCGAACACCGCCAGGCCGAACAGCATGCCGATCACCAGCGTGCCCTTGCGCACCTTGGTCTCGTCATGGCCGCGCTTCACCAGATGGTCGACCAGCCAGCCGCCGACGACGATGTCGGCGATGGTCGCGCAGATCCAGGGAATGGCGGCATAGCCGGCCGATTTGATGATGCTCATATGCATGGTCTGCACGAGATAGCCCGGCAGCCAGGTGAGGAAGAGGTAGAAGGAATAGCCGTAAGCGGCAAAACCGATGGTGAGGCCCCAGACCTTACGATTGACCAGCAGATAGCTGAGGAGACCGGCAGCGCCTGCCGCCGAAGCGCCTTCCGGCGCAGCCCCACCGTCGCGGATGTAATCGTGCTCGGCACGGCTGAGACCCGGATGCTTGCTGGGATCGCGATAGAACAAAGTGAAGGCGATGAAATAGAGGAAGCTCAGAATCGCCGTCGCGCCGAAGCCCCAGCGCCAGCCGAAATTGGTCACCACCACGGCGACCAGTGGCACGCCAATGACGTTGGAGAATTTCGCCGCCGCATCGAAGAGCGCTGTTGCCAGGGCCCGTTCCTGGCGCGGGAACCAGTAGCCGGTCGCCTTGGAACTGGCCGGGAAGCTCGGCGCCTCGGCAACGCCGAGCAGCGCGCGGGCAGCAAAGAGGCCGCCATAGCCGCCGGCAAAAGCGATGATCACCGAGGCGATGGTCCAGAGGAAGGCGCCGATCCGCCCGATCGGGCTGACACCGTAGCGGTCGAGGATCAGGCCGACGGGAATCTGCAGCACCGCATAGGGCCAGAAGAAGGCGCTGAGCAGGATACCCATCTTGGCGGGATCGAGGGCGAATTCCTGAGCGATATCCGGCCCCGCCACCGACAGATTGACCCGGTCGATATAGGCGATGAGCACGCCGATCCCCAGCAGGGCGCCGATCGCCCAGCGGCGCTTCGGCACAATGCGGCCAGACTGGATGGCAGCCCTGGCCTCGGGCGATCCGGACCCTGCGGCGGGTGCTGAAAATGATTGTGTCTCACTCATCGATGCCTCCCCGGCTTTCCTGGTTGCCGCAGAGCATTGCGTCAACCATTTGTTAGCGCTAACAAAAATCGCCTGCCATAAAAGTCGTCCGATCTCTTCTGATCCGGCTGCGATCGATCCGGGGGACCGTTGGTCGACATTTGGCTAAGGCCACGACTGTTACCGCTAACAAAACCCATCGTAAAGTCTTTTTTTGACAATCGGTGCATTGACGATAACCGCCCGGACGGGCCCCGGTGACCGGGGTCGCGCAAACGTGACGGCTTTACGGGATCGACCTCAGACGAGGATATCGACGATCTGGCCAAGACCCGCGGATACGGTATCGAGCAGGTCGGCCTGCCGGTAAGCTGCGAGATCGCGCCCCAGGCCGGTCAATTGACCAGGATGTGCGGCCATTGGCGGAGGTGCTCCGGCGGACGATACCTGCATCATGCCGCGATCCCCTGCCGGTACCGTCAGAGCCCCCGGCTGCCTGTCTCCTGCTGATGCGGGCAGGTGCCGGCGTGGATTGACCGGCACCAAGGCATTGGCGCTGGAAATTGCATTGCCGGAAACGGGCGGAAAGCTCGCGGACAAATACGGATGCCTCGTCCAAGGTGAAAGCGGCTCATCTGCTCCCACTATCGGTGCCAGCTGATATGGCAGGAGGTAAGAACAACGAACCCAGCCACCAGTTCAGCACCACCGAGGCTCTCTTCCATCGCGCAAATGAGCGACATGCCTCACTTTATCGTGTCGCCCGACCAGCTTCCTATCGCGCCGCCCCGCGGAACCCGGTCCGCCGTGTGGGCCTTCCTTGGATATATGGCCTGCGATCGCCGTCCATCGTGGCCACCTGACAATTCCCTCCAACCGCAAGGAAGCAAAGCATCATGGGCAATCAGCAGAATCCACAGCAGCACGGCAACAAACCGACGCGAGAACAGAATGCCGGGCAACAGAATCCGCAGCAGCAAGATGCCGGGCAGCAGAACGAAGGCGAAGGCAACCGCACGGCGGCACGCGCTTATAACGCCGACCAGCACCGCTTTGCCGGCGATCGTCAGAAGATCGAAGAGGCCGCACAGGCAGCCCGGAAAGCCATCGATGGAACAGGTGGCAAGGACCTTGCCAATGCTGAGAAGGAAGGCAAGAAGCACGCACGGCACTAGCCGCAATCACAACACCTGACCAACATCGCGTCGTATGAATGCTCCCGTCCAGGCGGGGGCATTTCTTTTGCGCATCTGTCGTTTGAAACAGTGCCGCTCAGCGCAGGGGCCGGCTATCCGGCTTGCGTGGCGCGCTGGGTTCCGTTCCCTTCAACTGGTCCCGCACCATCATCAGGCCGATGAGATTGCCGCCCGCCATGACGTCGATCGGCCGCTTGTTTTCGAAATCCGGTGACGGCGCAGACAGCCAGGCGAGAACCTGGCGCTGATCGAGATAAGTCTGCCGCAGGCGCATATTGATGCCGCTGATGAGGCCGATGCGATGCGGCAGATCGCCGGGATAGGCCCGGGCTTCGCCCGATACCCAACGCCTCAATTCATCCAGATTCTGCGCCCCCAGCATGGCCATGGCCTGCCGATCGGAGATCGCCCAGGCCTTGAGGATGGTCAAGGCCCCGGCGACGCCGTGGCGAATCTCATCGAGGCTGAGGCGGGTCGTGTTCGGTGACTTCATAGCGTCCGCTACCATATTCCCCTGCCCGCCGGAACCGGCGAGTCCTGCAGGACAGCATTGAGAGCGGTCCAACTGGCACTCTCGCGCGTAGAGGTTATTTAA
>DATMUQ010000708.1:0-3206 GCA_035563795.1 Terriglobales bacterium
TGGCCCGCATGCAGGACGAACTGCGCCACCGCACCATCGAGTCGATCATTGCCATGGCGGCCGGTGTCGGCGCCGGCGTTGCCACCGGCAATCCGGGTGTCGGCATCGGCGCACTCGGGCTCGGCCAGACCCTGACCCTGCGCGGCTTCCTGCAATACAGCCGAACCCAGGAGGCCTCCGCCGACCAGGCAGCGCTGAAATTCCTTGATGCCACGCATCAATCGTCGCGCGGCCTGCTGGAATTCTTCGAGATTCTGCAGGGCGAAATGGCCCTCTTCGGCAGCAACCAGGATCCTTATCTCTCGACCCATCCAATGGTGCCCGAACGTATCGAGGCGGTGCAGGCCCATGTCGATTCTTCGCCTTATAGCGATGCCAAGGAGCCGCCGGCCTTCGATGTCATGCATGATCGCATGGTGGCCAAGCTGGTCGGCTTCCTGCGTCCGCTCGATCGCGTGCTGCATGACTACCCGGCGACGGATACATCGATACCGGCACGCTACGCCCGCGCCATTGCCCTCTTCCGGGTTTCGCGTTTCCAAGAATCGCTCGCCATCATGGACAGCATGCTGAAGGAGGCGCCGGATGATCCCTTCTTCCTGGAGCAGAAGGGACAGATCCTGTTCCAATCGGGACGGATCAAGGATGCTTTGCCTTTCTACCAGAAGGCGCTGGCGCTGAAGCCGAAGGAGCCGCTGCTGCGCCAGGAGACGGCACAGGTCATGATCGAGACCGAAGACCCCTCCTATCTCAAGGAAGCGATCGCGGATCTCGATGAGGCCGTTCGTCTTGAACCCAATGAGCCGATGAACTGGCATTTCATGGCCGTCGCCCAGGGACGGGCCGGCAACCTGCCGGAGGCGAGCCTGGCGCAAGCCGAGGAGCAGCTGGCCCTGGGCAAGAAAAAAGAGGCCAAGTTCTTCGCCAATAAGGCCATGGATGGCCTGCCGATCGGTTCGCCGAGCTGGCAGCGCGCCCAGGATATCCTGGGGGTCTCCGAGAGCGACGACGATTGACGGCCGGGCATCGGCCCTGCACACGAAATCGTGATCATCACCGATATTTATGGCGTCATCCGCGGGCGAAAGCTGGCGGCGACGCCGATAAGCAGCTACCAATTGCCGGAGAGGAAGCGACGGGATGGCCCCGCCGCATTCCTGAAATGGCCGCCACGTTCGGCCAATGTTGAGAGATCTAGCCATGCGCAAGTCATTCGCCGTCGCCCTTCTTTGCGCCGCGGTCGCCATCGGGGTCTGGGCCGACCGCCTGTATTACCGCCATGGCGGCAGCGATCTGGTGGTGCCGGCCAATGCCGCCAATCAGTCCTCGCCGGATAAGGGCGTATCGACGCCGCGGATCGTGCTCGCCGATGGCCAACGCCTCGATGCGGAAACGATGGGGCCGATCATCGAGCAATACATGCTGGATCATCCCGAACTGCTGACGCGGGTTGTGGCCAAATTGCAGCAGAAAGAGGCGGCGGAAGCACAGGTTCAGACCGAGAGCATCCTCGCCTCGGCCAAGCAGGACCTGCTCAACGATCCGGCAGCCCCGGTGCTCGGCAATCCGCAAGGCGATGTGACCGTCGTCGAGTTCTTCGATTACAAGTGTCCCTATTGCAAGCGGGTGGCCGCCGATCTCAACCGGCTGATCGTCGACGATCCCAAGGTTCGGGTCGTCTTCAAGGAATTCCCGATTCTGGGACCGGATTCGCAGATCGCCGCCCTGGGCGGCCTTGCCGCCAATCGCCAGGGCAAATATGGCGCCTATCACCAGGCTGCCATGGACCATCGCGGCCCGTTCAGCGAAGACGTGGTGATGAATATCGCCAAGGATGTCGGCCTGGATCTGACCCGCTTTAAGGCCGATTTGGCCGATGCCAGCCTGGCCGACGCCCTCAAGAAAAACCAGGAACTGGCGGAGAAACTGAGCATCGATGGCACGCCGGCCTTCATCATCGGCCAGGAGAAGGTGCCAGGTGCCATCGACTATGACAGCATGAAGAAGCTGGTGGACGATGCCCGCAAATCCGGCGGCTGACCGGTTCTGAAGCGGCGCTTCAAGCAGCCGCCACCGTCCTGCTTTCCTTGCCGCGCCGGCATCCGTCTGGCGCGGCATTTCATTTTGGGAAAATTTTTTAACTCTGGGGAATTGTTCGATTTCTTGCGACATGCAGTCGCGGTCGCTATAACGGCAGACTCAAGCGACCCGGAGTTGTCATTTGCCCAATTCTTCACGCGTCCTCGTTCTGAACGGACCGAACCTCAATATGCTGGGGGTGCGGGAGCCGTCGATCTATGGTCGGGACACGCTCGATGATGTGGCGCGGGACTGCGCGGCGAAAGCCGCCAAACTGGGCCTGGAGCTCGATTTCCGCCAATCCAATCTGGAAGGCGAGCTGGTCACCTGGATTCAGCAGGCCCGCGGCGCCGCGGGCGGCATCATCATCAATCCGGGGGCCTATGGCCACACTTCGATCGCCTTGCTGGACGCGCTGCTGATCGCCGAATTGCCGGTGATCGAGGTGCATTTGAGCAATATCTTCCGCCGGGAAGAATTCCGTCACCATACCTATGTCAGCCAGGCCGCCAGCGGGGTGATCTGCGGCTTGGGCGCCCAGGGTTACCTGCTGGCGCTCGATGCCTTGGCGACACTTCTGAACAATAAGAAAGACCGCTGATGAGCAAGTTCGACGTCGATGACGCCCTGGTCCGCAAACTGGCCAAGCTGCTGCAGGAAACCGGACTGACCGAGATCGAGTATGAAAATAGCGGCCAGCGCATCCGCGTGAACAGCAGCGTCACCGCTGTCGCGGCGCCGGTCGCCGTTGCCGCCCCGGCCGCTGCCGTTGCCGCCGCTGCGCCAGCGCCGGCCAAGAGCGACGCGCCGGCCGCCGGCACCCTGACTTCGCCGATGGTCGGTACCGCCTATATGGCACCGGAACCGGGCGCCAATCCCTTCGTCAAGGTCGGCGACCGTGTCTCCAAGGGCCAGACCGTGCTCATCATCGAAGCGATGAAGGTGATGAACCCGATCCAGGCGCCCAATGCCGGCACCGTGACCGCCGTTTATACCCAGGATGGCCAGCCGGTTGAATTCGGCGAGCCGCTCCTGGTCATTGCCTAAGCCCGTCACCAGCAGCGAGTGACCGCGCCCGATGTTTGAAAAAGTCCTGATTGCCAACCGCGGGGAAATCGC
This sequence comes from Terriglobales bacterium, assembly GCA_035563795.1. Taxonomy (GTDB): domain Bacteria; phylum Pseudomonadota; class Alphaproteobacteria; order Dongiales; family Dongiaceae; genus Dongia_B. The sequence continues at coordinate 3,199 of DATMUQ010000708.1, forward strand.
GCTGCGCA
>DATMUQ010000709.1:0-3249 GCA_035563795.1 Terriglobales bacterium
CGCGAAGACCGCGAATCTGGAGACGCAGGTAACCAACGGCTCCGGTTCGGGTGTCGCGGTTTCCTCCATCACCAGCAGTGTCAATAAATATCTCCTCAGAGATATTCTCTCCGCCACCAGCGCGTCGAGTGCTGATTCGACAACCTCGGACTACTATACCTCGCTGCAGAACCTGCTGGGCGAAATCTCGGACAGCAGCTCCGGCAATGACCTTTCGTCGCAGATCACCAGTCTGTCGACGGCGTTGCAGAATCTTGAATCGACACCGGACGATACCAGCCTCAAGACCCAGGTCGTCAGTGATCTCGATACATTGGCTTCGACCCTGCGCTCGACCTCGGACGGCATCCAGAATCTGCGCACGCAGGCCGATCAGGAAATCTCCGACAAGGTCACGGAGGTGAATTCCGCGCTCGACACCATCAGCGATCTCAACAAGCAGATTGCCCAGGCTACTGCGCGAGGAGATTCGACTGCCGATCTGGAAGACCAGCGCAATACCGCCTTGCAGACCATTGCCCAGGATATCAACATCACGTCCTATACGGACAGCAACAATCAGCTGCACATCTATACCGCGGGTAACCAGAGCCTTCTCGATGGCAGCGTCGTCAATCATCTGTCGCATAGCAGCGCCTCATCCATCTCTGATGGCGTGACCTATTCCGGTTCGTCCGGCACGGGTATTTCCGGCATTTATGTTGCCGGCACGGATATCACCAGTCAGATCACCGGCGGCTCGATCGGTGCCCTGATCGATATGCGCGACAACACTCTGGTCAATGCCCAGGATGAGTTGGATAATCTCGCCTCCAGCCTGGCGACGGCGGTCAATAGCGTGACCAATGGCGGCAGCGCCAGCCCGCCCGCCTCATCCTTGACCGGCACGGCGACGGTCGCTGCGACGGACAGCGTGACGGTCGCCAGCGGGACGACATTACGGGTCGCCCTGACCGATTCCAGCGGCAAGATCACCAGCTACCAGGATGTTGATCTCAGCTCGGCGACCACCGTTCAGGACGTTCTCGACAGTCTCAATGCGATCAGCGGCGTCTCGGCGACGATCACCAACGGCCAGCTGACCATCAGCAACAGCAGCGGTGGCGGCATTGCCATTTCAACTTTGTCCGGCTCGATCGGCAGCACCGATGTCTCCAGCTATTTCGGTCTGAATGATGCCCTGAAGGGCGGTACGTCGGCCCAGACCATTTCCGTCAACAGCGCGCTTCTGTCCGACAGCTCCCTGCTGCCGACCGGTACCCTGAGCCAGAGTGCAACCCTGACGGTCGGCGACAAGGCGATCGGCGCGTCGGATGCCAGCATCGCGACCTCGCTCTACAACGCCTTGACCGGCAATACGAGCTTTGCCGCGGCCGGCTTTCTGGGCAGTTCCTCGACCAGCTTCTCGAGCTATGCCGCCAATCTCATTTCCGATATTGCCACGCGCGCCAGCAATGCCAGCTCGGATGCCGATACCTCAAGCTCGAGCTTGAGCACCCTGACGACCAGCTTTGCCAATCAGTCCGGGGTGAATACTGATGAGCAGACGGCACTGCTGACTGAGTTGCAAAGCTACTACGCCGCCTCGGCAAAAGTGATCAGCACCGCCAATGCCATGTTCACCAGTCTACTCAACGCTGTCTCCAGCTGACGCTCACAGCGAGGGAAACCATGCTTAGTATCTCCACCTACGGCCTCTTCAACACCGTCCTCAGTAACGCCAAGGACATTCAGAAGCAGGAAGCCCAGGCGTCGATCCAGGAATCGACGGGCCTGGTCGGGACCAGCTTCGCCGATTTTGGCGACAAGTCGCGCCAGCTCCTGACCTTGCAGAACGAGTTGACCAGCGCCCAGGCGCAAAGCAGCAATACATCGACGGCAAGCGATCGCAGCCAGGCGACATACAGCGCTCTCGGCAACATGATCACCCTGTTGACCACCTTGAAGTCGTCGATCAGCGCGGCGATGTCGGGCACCTCTTCGTCAACCCTGAATTCCCTGGGCAGCACGACGATGGATGACCTCGCCAGCCTGGCCAACACCCAGCTGAATGGCCGCTATCTGTTCGCCGGCAGCCAGACCGACCAACCAGCGGTCGATCTCACCACCTACAAAACCACCACCGCCAGTGCCACCACGGCCGATACCAGCTATTACCAGGGCGATTCCCAACTTGCCTCGGTTCGTATTTCCGACACCTCCAGCGTCACCTATGGTGTGACTGGCGACAATTCGGCGATCGAGGAGGCCCTGCGGGCCGCCAAGCTGGTGTCGCAGGCGACTACGAGTCCCGTCGATACCACGGCATTGACGGATGCCTTCAATCTCGCCAGCAGTGCCATCAGCGATCTGTCGAATTTGCAGGCCTCAGTCTCGGTCACATCCAGTCGCCTGACCGATGCCCAGAACAATCAGACGAGCTACATCTCGCTGCTGACCGATGCGGCCAGCAATATCAAGGACGTCGATTCCGCCCAGGCGGTGGCCAAGGTGTCGCAGCTCAATACGCAGCTTCAGGCTTCTTATTCGGCACTTTCGACCGTCATGAAAATACGCCTGACGGATTATCTCTAAGGCAAGGCATAAGGCGATGACGGCACCGCTTCCTCCCATTCACTTGAAAGGCTGGTCGTCTTCCGTGGAGGAGGCTGGCCGTCTGAATGAGACCCCCACGGCAGGGCAGGGTTCGATGCAGCTGGCCGCCTTGGCGGAAGCTCGCCTGCTGATGAGCTCGGATGAGAAAAGCGTCATAACTTTTGACGTCTTCGACACCTTCCTGTTCCGGCGCTGCAGTGCGCCGATCGGCGTGTTCGAGCGCGCCTTTTATCATCTGCCGATTGCCACCCGACGGCCGGGTCTCAGGGAATCCTTCGTCCAGAGCCGTGTCCTGGCGGAATTGCGGGCGCGACAGAAGAGCGTCGCGACGACAAATTCCAGTGAAGTCACCATCGAGGAAATCTACCGCTGTCTGCCGCGCCATGCCCTCGGCCTCGAGGATGTGACCGTTGCGGAACTGGTCTCGGCGGAGTTTCTGGCTGAGCTCGATCTCTGCCTGGTCAATCCGGATATCCTGCAAGTGGCGCGGGAAGCCCTGGTACGGCGGGTGCCGCTGCGGCTCGGCTTCATCTCCGACACCTATTGGTCGGCGGCGCAATTGAAACGCCTGCTTGCCCATTGTGCCCCGGATCTAGTCCCGGACTTCGTCTATACCTCGGCGGACCATCGCACCAGCAAGATGGCGACCCTGTT
>DATMUQ010000710.1:0-10223 GCA_035563795.1 Terriglobales bacterium
CCAAACAACGGAAAGATCTCATGCCAAGCCAGCATTATCACGCGATCCTCTGGATCGATCATCACGAAGCGCGCATCATTCATTTCAATGCCGACGAGGCCGATGAGACGCTGATCCATCCGGATCATCCGCCCCGTCACCTGCATAGCAAGGCCGGCAGTGCCAGCGGCACCCATCGGCATGGCGACAAGCAGTTCTTCCATGATGTCGCAGAAGCCTTGCAGGCAAGTCAGGTTTTTCTGGTCACCGGTCCATCCACGGCAAAGGATGAATTTGTTGCTTATCTCAAACAAGATTGCCCCGAACTGGCGGGGAAACTGGATAGCGTCAAGGCCTTGCAGCATGTGACCGACAACCAGCTGGTGGCGACCGGGCGTCAGCACTTCAAGGCAGCAGACCGGATGCGGGCGCAACGCGGTTGAACCGGGGATAGGATAGGACAAGGCCGGCCGGGCCGGACGCCAGAGGAACCGACCGATGGATCGCAAGACACATATCAATTTCTGGTACATCGTCGCCGCGATCCTGGCGATAGTGCTGTTGCAAAACTATCTTGCGCGGCTGGCGCTGATCCAAGTCATTCCCTACAGCCAGTTCCAGACCCTGTTGCACGACGGCGCCATTGACGACCTGACGATCGGCAAGGACACCATCACCGGCACCTTCCGCAAAACTGGTGACTCGCTGCAAACCCAGTTCAGCACGGTGCGCATCGATCCCCAGTTCGCCGAAGAACTGGCAAAGGCCGGCGTCAAGTATCAAGGCGCCGCCGATAACAGCTTCCTCACCACCATCCTGTCCTGGGTGCTGCCGACCCTGCTCTTCTTCGGCATCTGGATGTTCCTCATCCGCCGCCTTGCCGGCCAATCCGGCTTCGAGGGCGGCTTGATGAGCATCGGCAAGAGCCGCGCCAAGGTCTATGTCGAGACCGAGGTCAAGGTGACCTTCGCTGATGTCGCTGGCGTCGATGAAGCGAAGGTCGAGTTGAAGGAAGTCGTCGACTTCCTCAAGGATCCCGTCAGCCATGGCCGGCTGGGCGCCAAGGTGCCGAAGGGCGTGCTGCTGGTCGGCCCGCCGGGAACCGGCAAGACCCTGCTGGCCCGCGCCATCGCTGGCGAGGCGGGGGTACCGTTCTTTTCCATCAGCGGCTCGGAATTCGTCGAGATGTTCGTTGGTGTCGGCGCTGCCCGCGTGCGCGACCTGTTCGATCAGGCCCGTAAGAAAGCCCCGGCGATCATCTTCATTGATGAATTGGATGCGTTGGGCCGGGCGCGCGGCGCCTTTTCGGTCGGCGGCCATGACGAGAAGGAGCAGACGCTGAACCAATTGCTGGTCGAGCTGGATGGTTTCGATTCCACTTCCGGCATCATCCTGCTGGCGGCGACCAACCGGCCGGAGATCCTCGACCCTGCTTTGCTGCGCTCCGGACGCTTCGATCGCCAGGTGCTGATCGATCGTCCCGACCGGAAGGGCCGGATCGATATCCTGGCGGTTCATGTCCGCAAGGTGAAGCTCGACGCCGATGTGAAGCTGGAGGAGGTTGCGGCATTGACACCGGGTTTCACCGGAGCCGATCTGGCCAATCTCGTCAACGAAGCCGCCCTGATCGCCACGCGGCACAATGCCGAGACGATTGCACTGGCCGATTTCACCGCTGCGATCGAACGCATCGTCGCCGGCCTGGAGAAACGCAACCGGCTGCTCAACCCGCATGAGCGCGAGGTGGTCGCGCATCATGAAATGGGCCATGCCCTGGTCGCCATGGCCCTGCCGCAGACTGATCCGGTGCAGAAAATTTCGATCATTCCGCGCGGCATTGGCTCGCTCGGCTATACCATCCAGCGGCCGATCGAAGACCGCTTCCTGATGACCCGGGCCGAACTACAAAACAAGCTCTGCGTCTTGTTGGCCGGCCGTGCCGCCGAAGCCATCGCCTTCAAGGAAATCTCGACCGGGGCCGCCGACGACATCCGCAAGGCGACCGATATCGCCCGCAGCATCGTTACCCGCTATGGCATGGAACCGAGCCTCGGCAATGTCGCCTATGAGGCCGAGACCTCGCCTTATCTGCAGCCGATCGCGGGACCGATGCAGGAAGCCGCCACGCCCTATAGCGAAACCACCGCCGACAAGATCGATCAGGCGGTGCGGCATATCACGGATGAGGCTTTCACCCAGGCCAAGGCAATTCTGCAGGACCATCGTGACGTCCTGCTAGAGGGAGCGCGCCTGCTGCTGCAGAAGGAAACCCTCGACAAGGACGAGCTTCAGCCTTTTGTCGCACGCATGCAGCAAACCGCCGGCCGGTCATCGGACCAACCGGCGTCAACGACAAGAGTTGCCTAGAGCCGGATCGTTTCAGACAGAATCGCTCCGCGATTTTGTCTGAAACGATCTGGCTCCATTCAATAAGATAGAGAGCGATTCACGTTTTTGATCGAAGCAACGGTGCTTCCATCAAAAACGATCGCGCTCTAGACCGCGATCAGGGCTGCTTCTTGCCGCTCGCATCGAAAGTCTTGAGATAGGCGGCGATGCTGGCAATCTGGGCCGGCTCCTTGGTCTGCCCCGCCATCATCTTGGTACCCGGGACCTTGCCCTTCGGGTCCTGCAGGAAGGCGGTGAAATTTGCATCGTCCCAGGTGAAGCCGGCAGACTTCATGGCCGGCGAGTAATTGAAGCCTGGCGCCGAACCGGCCGCACGGCCAAACACGCCATTGAGCTCGGGCCCCATGGCGTTCTTCGCGGTTTCGCCCACCTGGTGGCAGGACTTGCACTTGACGAACAGCTTTTCACCTGCCGCCGCATCCTGTGCCTGGGCGGCGGTGGCGGTGGCGGTGGCGGTGGCGGTGGCGGCCAGGCCGATAGCCAAAAGCGGCGCCACGATAAACGATCGTTTCAATGATCCTGGAAGCATCGCGGATTCCCCTCTCATCTGCGTTTACAGCGCCCCCACGATAGCGCGCGGCCATCGCAAGGGCGCTGCAAAAGGCAAACTTCAACGAACTGTCATCAGCTCGACTTCAGGCTCGAGAAGTCGAAGGGCAATGACCGCAGTCTTTTACCGGTGGCGGCAAAGATCGCGTTGGAGACCGCCGGCGCCGTCGGCGGCACACCCGGTTCGCCGATGCCAGTCGGCGCTTCGTTGGAGGGAACGATATGCACCTCCACCTTCGGCATGTCCGAGATGCGCAGCGGCTCATAGGTGTCGAAATTGGCCTGATCCACGACACCATCAGTGAAGGTGATCTTGTTGCGCAAGGCCGCACCCAAGGCATAGCCGACACCGCCCTCGACCTGGGCGGCGATGACATCGGGATTGACGGCAACACCGCAATCCACCGCCGCGACGATCCGGTCGACCTTGACCGAGCCGTCTCCCGCGACTGTCACCTCAGCCACCATGGCGACATAGCTGCTGAAGCTCTCATGGACGGCGATGCCGCGGCCCTTACCGGCCGGCAGCTTGTCGCCGGACCAGCCGGCCTTGTCCGCAGCCAATTGCAGCACGGCGGCATGACGCGGATGATCCTTCAGCATGGCGAGGCGATAGGCGACCGGATCCTGGCCGGCAGCATGGGCGATCTCGTCCATCATCACTTCCACGGCTTGCGCCGTATGCGTGTGGCCAACCGAGCGCCACCACAAGGTGGTGATCGGCGATTCCGTCCGCTGCCAATCGACATGCAGGTTGGGAATGGCGTAAGGCATGTCCGCCACGCCTTCCACTGCCGTGCCATCGACCCCATCCTTCACGACGAAGGCTTCCAGCGCCGTGCCGAACATGAAGGACTGCCCCACCAGGCGATGTTGCCAGGCGACAAGATTACCCTTGTCATCGAGGCCCGCCTTGACGGCGTGATAGAACATCGGCCGGTAGCGGCCGCCCTTGATGTCGTCCTCGCGGCTATAGAGGAGATGCACCGGATACTTGCCGCCAGTGGCCTTGAGGATCGCCGCCGCCTCGCCGATGTAATCGGCATTCGGCGTCGCCCGTCGGCCAAAGGAACCGCCAGCCCAGATGGTATTGATCTTCACCTGCTCCGGCTTCAGCCCCAGCACTTGTGCCGCAGTCATCTGCTCGACGGTCTGGAACTGCGCGCCTGCCCAGATTTCGCAGGTGCCGTCCGCCTTCTTCTCGATAACGCAATTGAGCGGTTCCATCGGCGCATGGGCGAGATAGGGGAACTGGAATTCCGCATCCACCACCTTGGCCGCCTTGGCGAGGGTCGCATCGGTATCGCCGGCCTTGAAGGCGACGACGCCGGGCTGCTCCGCCAGCTTCTTGTAATCGGCGAACATGGCGTCGCTGGAGCGCTTCTCCGCCTTGCTATCATCCCATTCGACCTTCAGGGCTTCCTGGCCCTGGCGTGCCGCCCAGGTATTCTCGGCGATTACCGCCACACCCTGGGGAATGGTGACGACGTCGATCACGCCGGCGATCTTGCGGGCATCGGCATCATTGACGGATTTGACCGTGCCGCCGAAATGCGGCGGATGCAGCAGTGAGGCCGTCTTCATGCCCGGCCGGCGGATGTCGATCGAATAGATCGCCTTGCCGGTGGTCTTGATGACGGAATCGAGCCGCGGCACATGGGTCCCGATCAGCTTGAAGTCCTTGGGGTCCTTGAGCTTCACATCGTCCGGCACCGGCAGCTTGGCGGCAGCGGCAGCGAATTCACCGAAATGGCCACTCTTGGAACCATGAGCGATGACACCCTCCTTCACGGTGATCTCGCCGGCAGGGACGTTCCAGGCCTTGGCCGCGGCTGCCACCAGCATGGCGCGGGCGGCAGCACCGGCCTTGCGCAGCTGCATCCAGGAATTGGCAGTCGACGTAGAACCGCCCGTGCCCTGGATCGCACCGAAGAAGAGGTTGTTATAGAGCTTGGCATCGGCCGGAGCGAAAGCCGTGGTCATCTGCGACCAGGCAGCGTCCAACTCCTCGGCGACGATGGTGGCAAGGCCGGTGGTGACGCCCTGCCCCTTGTCGAGATGCTTGATGATGACGGTGACCGAGCTGTCATGCCCGACCTTGACGAAGGCATTGGGCATCGGCGGATCGTTCGGAGTCGCCGCCTGGGCCTTGCCGGCGAAGGGCAGATAGGTGGCGATGATCAGCCCGGTCGAGGCAAGGGCCGAGGCCTTGAGGAAACCACGCCGACTGGTGGCAAGTTCGGGGACCGCTGGCTTGGTGACCAGGTTCGCCATCACATCGGCCGGCAGCGATTGAAGTGTTGTCAGCATATGCATATCCGCCTCCCTCAGCCCAGCATCGTTGAAGCTTCGTGGATCGCGGCGCGGATCCGGTGATAGGTCGCGCAGCGGCAGACATTGCCGTCCATCGCCGCATCGATATCGGCGTCGGTCGGCTTCTTGTTGCTGCTGAGAAGACCGATCGCCGACATGATCTGGCCGGACTGGCAGTAACCGCATTGCACGACATCGAGCTTCTGCCAGGCGGTCTGCACCGCCTTGGCGACATCGCCCTGCACCCCTTCGATGGTGGTGATTTTCTTGCCGACGGCATCGCCGACCTGGGTCTGGCAGGCGCGTGTCGGGTCACCGTCGAGATGCACCGTACAGGCGCCACACAGCGCCTGGCCGCAGCCGAATTTGGTACCGGTCATGTTGAGGACGTCGCGAATGACCCAGAGCAGGGGCATTTCCGCCGGCACATCGACTTGATGCGCCTGGCCGTTGATTGAGAGCTCAATCATCTGATTCTCCCTAAGTGTTGGCCGGCCGCCGGATCATCCGCCCGGTTGCCGGTGACTAATAATCCCCGTCGCTTGCTGCCCCCCGTCGGCAACGGCACGACGACATGCCAGGTGAAAACCCGGTCTTGGCTGCCGGGGCTTCGCTGGCGATAAGGTAAAGACGTTTTTGGATGGTCTTTTTGGTAGGTGGTTAATGTTAGTAACCGCCTATCAGGATGCAAGCCCAAGCGCGCTACAGAGTACAATCAGGTCGATAATTCATAGGATTAGGCAATGGGCCCGTACCAAGACTGATGTCGAATTCCCACCCCTGGCCCGGCTTGTCGCCGGCTAACCATGCCGCGCCAGATACCGAGGCGACTAGCCCGCCGCACCTGTCTTCGCTATAAGACCGGCGGCTTACGCATCCAGGACGGATGCTTCTTTTGACGATAGTGTGCCTGCGATGAAAGTAGCAGTTCTCGGCGGTGGCGTGATCGGCACGTCGACCGCCTATTATCTGGCCAAGGCCGGCCATGAGGTGACGGTCATTGACCGCCAGCCGGCCACCGCGCTGGAAACCAGCTTCGCCAATGCCGGCCAGGTCTCGCCCGGCTATTCGGCGCCCTGGGCGGCCCCCGGCCTGCCTCAGAAGGCGATCAAATGGCTGTTCATGCGCCACCGCCCGCTGGTGATCTGGCCGCAGGCCGATCCCGCCTTCTGGCGCTGGACCATCGCCATGCTGATGAACTGCACCACCGAATGTTACGACCGTAACAAGAGCCATATGGTGCGGATCGCTGAATACAGCCGCGATTGCCTGAAGGCCCTGCGCCAGGAGACCGGCATCAGCTATGACGACCGGGCGCTGGGCACGCTGCAGTTGTTCCGCAAGCAGCAGCAGCTCGACGGCTCGGCCTCCGATATCGCCATCCTGGAACGCTTCAACGTCCCCTATGAGCTGCTTGACCGCGACGGCTGCATCGCCCGCGAGCCGGCCTTGGCCCAGGTTGGCGAGAAGATCGTCGGCGGCCTGCGCCTGCCGGGCGACGAAACCGGCGACTGCTTCAAGTTCACCCAGCGTCTGGCGGTGATGGCACAGCAGCTCGGCGTCACCTTCCGCTACAACACGGCGATCCAGGGCCTCGATCATGACGGCCAGCGGATCACCGGCATCCGGACCGATCATGGCGTCGTCACGGCCGACCATTACGTGGTCGCCTTCGGCAGCTATTCGCCGCTGCTCCTGAAGCCGCTGGGGCTGAAGCTGCCGGTCTATCCGGTCAAGGGCTATTCGCTGACGGCGAAGCTCATCGATGAGAACCGTGCACCTGTATCGACGGTGATGGACGAGACCTACAAGATCGCCATCACCAGGCTTGGCGACCGCATCCGCCTCGGCGGCACAGCGGAGCTTGCCGGCTATAACCTGAAGCTGCGGGCACCCCGCCGCGCCGCTTTGGAACACGTGCTGACCGATCTTTTCCCGGGTGGCGGCGATGTCGAAAGCGCCATGTTCTGGACCGGGCTGCGGCCGATGACGCCGCATGGATCGCCGATCATCGGCCCCACCCGCTATCTCAATCTGTCGCTCAACACCGGCCATGGCACCTTGGGCTGGACCATGGCGGCCGGCTCCGGCCAAGTGCTCGCCGACCTTGTTTCCGGCCGCAGGCCGGCGATCGAGCTGACCGGCCTCACCTTCTGATTAGGCCGGCCCCGCAGCTATTTCCGGCACGGGATATTCGTCAAATCCCGTGCCGGATGCCCAAAAACCCCCATTTTTCGGCTATTTCCGGCGCGAATCGCCGCTTTGCTGCTTGACCTTAGGCAGCAACCACAGCTCAAATGAGTTGTGATGATAGAATCGGAGATAGAGAGAAGCGCGCTGTTGCGACCCGCCTGTCGAGTCGCGATGAGCCGAGACAGTATCGCCGATAGCATCGCCCTTTCCCCCGCCCGACCGGCGGCATAGCGGCGACCAGCGATCATCACGGGGACAGAAGGCGAAAAGCCTTCTGCGAGAGGGAGGAAAGATCAACGGACAAGCGGATATTCGCCCAGACTGGGTTTGCGCAGACTCGGGCCGATTATGTATGGTTGTCACGTGATTCTTTGAATTTGCACTTACTCTAGAGGAGATATTTACAGTCATGGCACTCAAAGCGAAGACCGCTCCCAAGGCAGCGGCGAAGACCGAAAAGAAGGCCCCGGCGGCCACCATCACGCTGAAGCAGATCGCGGCTGAACTCGCCGCCTCGCATGAGCTGCCCAAGAAGCAGTCGGAAGCCGTGCTCAACGACATGGTTGCCCTGGTCGTCAAGAACCTGAAGAAGGGTGTCCGCATCCGCATCGCCGGCCTCGGCATCCTGCAGGTGCGCAAGCGCGCCGCTCGTATGGGCCGCAACCCGGCGACGGGCGAAGCCATCAAGATCAAGGCGAGCAAGAAGATCGCCTTCCGCGCCGCCAAGGAGCTGAAGGAAGCGATCTGATCGCCCTTCGCAGCCTAGCTGCACAGAGATCAAGGCGGTGCCAAAAGCACCGCCTTTTTCTTTGCTGAAATAACTTCAGACAAGAGGATCAGCGCCGCTCGCGGAAATACTGCACCACCATCGATCATAACCACCCCGATAACAGCGCGAGAATGGTGCTGATCGCCAACCAAGGCAGCACGAAGAAAACGGGGAAAAGAAGGGAGCCTTTCGACAGTGATGTCTGCCAATTGCTGTCTTCCCCCGATCACCTGACGCCGTTGCCCGACGTGCTCCCCTACCCGCGCAGATTGTATCGGCGTAGTCTGTACCTTTCCAAGCTCAGGATGTCCTCGCCCGCTTCGGGACATCCCGTCGCAGCTGTAGGTGCTGCATCCTCGGCCGGATGTATCAAAGCTGTAAGGATCCGGGCGCATAAAAAGCCTGGATCATCATGGTCCCAACCAGAGCTCATTCAGGCTGCGGCCGATTTGGGTTCATCTTGCCCTGCGCCTGTTCTGGCTTCTGATCTCTATGCTGATGACACGAGGAGAATATCATGGCGAAATGGCGTTTCCTGCTGGCTGCTTGTGCCGCTCTGACGATCGCCAGCCCGGCGCTGGCGGCGACGATCGTCTTGCCGCGCCAGCAATCTGACACGCACCCCACCGATCCTGAGCCCGATGCCCAGATCACCGGGCGCATCGCCGGCGTCAATTCGGATACCCGCACGATTACCCTGGCTGACGGCCATCATTTCAAGATCCCCGGCTGGATCAGCTTCGACCGTCTGCAAACCGGTGAGTTGGTCTCGGTCGTCTATACGCCGAACCCGCACAAGAACACGATGACGGTCAAAACAGTCACCGTCATCTAAGTCACTTGAAGCCCAGGCAGCCTCTCTTCCGGACTGGGAGAGAGGCTGGGCGTATGCACCCCTAGTGCCCGGTAGCCGCGCGATAGATATCCTGCCGCAGAACTTCCATGAAACGCGCCGGATTGCCGAGTTCCTGAAACCCGAACTGGCGATACAAGTCGTGGGCATCCGAGGTCAGCAGCAGCAGGCGTCGGAGGCCTTGCAGGTCCGCGTGCCCGATGATGCCGCGCATCAGTGATTTCGAGAGCCCCTGGCCGCGATGCGCCTTGAGGATAAAGAGATCGGCGAGCAAGGCGAAGGTCGCCTTGTCGGTGACGACACGGGCGAAGCCAATTTGATCTGTCCCATGATAGACGCCGAAGCACAGCGCGTTCGCAACGGCACGTTCGACGATGGATCGCGGTATCCCCGGCGACCAATAGCTTTCCTCGGCAAGAAAGCGGTGAATGACCGCCAGATCTAGGCGCGCCTTGTCGGTCGATATCTCGTAACCGGCCGCTACCTGTTCCGTCGTCATGCCTGCCTCCTTCGTCTCCGGTATTGCTGACTGCTACAGTCAGGCGGTTTCGGCGCCGTAATAGAGCATCACCGTATGCCGGGCCTCGGCGAAGAACAGCCAGCGCTCGGTGAGCACGCCGGCGCCATTGGCGATCACGGCCAGCACCAAAGCGAGGAAAGCCGGCACGGCCGGCAACTGGGCCGCCAGCAGGCAGAGCAGGATGGGGAGCAGGAAGCCCAGAACCAAAGCGATCCCCCGCAGTTTGAGCGCGTGCTTGCGGGCGATGACGAAGCCCATTTCGCGCTGCAGGTAATTTTCCGCGGTATGGGGAGCGGCGAAGAGATGTACCTTGCCGGGCGCGCCCAGCCCCGTTGCCGAGGCCGTGGTCGGCCCGGGCTGCTCGTGGTCGATGCTGTACCAATAAGCGATCTTCACCAGGCCGGCGATGGCCAAAGCGAGGAGCGCCAGCCACAGCGCCCCCTGCCCGGCACCGAAAGCCGGCGCGAGGCAGGCCAGCCAGAGTGCGCCACTGGAGAGGCCGATCACGAGATAGGCGGGCAAGGTCAGCTTATGGCGCCAGCGCCGGATGGTCTTCAGCGAGGCATAGATCATCGCCGTGCAGCAGATGGTGAGGGCGGCAAGCACGGCCATCAGCAGGCTCGACCAAGGTAGAATGC
>DATMUQ010000711.1:0-3920 GCA_035563795.1 Terriglobales bacterium
GGCCTCGCAAGCCGATGCCTGCGAAGCGGTGATCGGCGCCATCTATCTCGATGCCGGTCTCGACCCGGCACGTGCCTTCATCATGCGCATGTGGTCGCCGATGATGAATCGCGAGGCCAAGCCGCCGCAGGATGCCAAGACCGCCTTGCAGGAATGGGCCCAGGCCGGTGGCCTGCCTTTGCCGAATTACGATGTGCTGGAAAGCAGCGGCCCGCCCCATGACCCCGTCTTCACTGTCAGTGTCACGGTCGAGGGCCATGCGCCGACCAGTGCCAGCGGACGGTCGAAGCGGGCGGCGGAACAGTCGGCTGCCTCCGCCTTCATGGCCAAGTTGCGGGGCCAAGGAAACTGACGGGCGGAACTAGCTAGATAAACTAGCTGGGGAAACAGACTGGCGCCGCCTCCAGGTTGGCGCCAAGATCGGCCGGATTGGTCGGCCGAACTGATTTGATAAGGATGACAGAATGAGCGAACCAGCTTCGGCGCAGCAGCGCTGCGGGTTCATTGCCTTGATCGGCGCCCCCAATGCCGGCAAATCGACTTTGCTGAACCGCTTCGTCGGCGCCAAGATCTCGATCGTCAGCCCCAAGGTGCAGACGACGCGCCGGCGCGTGCTCGGCATCGCCATGCAGGATAATGCGCAGCTGATCTTCATCGATACACCCGGCATCTTCTCGCCGAAGCGCCGCCTGGACCGCTCGATGGTTGCCGCTGCCTGGGGCGGCACCGAAGAAGCGGACCAGATCGTGCTGCTGGTCGATGCCACGGTACGCGGCATCAATGACGAGACACGGCAGATCATCAACGGCCTCAAGAAGTCCGGCCGCAAGGCGATCCTCGCCATCAACAAGGTCGATGCCGTCAAGCGCGACAAGTTGCTGGCCTTGACCGCCGAGCTGAATTCGCTCGGCGACTTCACCGAGACTTTCATGATCTCGGCGGAGACCGGCGATGGTGTCGAAGACCTGATGAAGCTGTTGACCGAACGCCTGCCGCTCGGGCCGCATCATTTCCCGGAAGATGAACTGACCGATATGCCGCTGCGCCTGCTGGCGGCGGAAGTGACACGCGAATATCTCTTCCGCCAGCTGCATGACGAGCTGCCTTATGACCTCACCGTCGAGGCGGAAGGCTGGGAGGATTTCAAGGATGGCAGCGTCAAGATCAGCCATGTGATCTTCATCGCCCGCGACAGCCAGAAATCCATCGTGCTCGGCAAAGGCGGCCAGCGCATCAAGTCGGTACGCTCGGCGGCGCAAAAGGATATCGAGGAGATGCTGCAACGAAAGGTGCATCTCTTCCTCTTCGTCAAGGTGCGCGAGGACTGGCAGGAAGATCCGGAACGCTACCGCGAGATGGGCATCGATTTCGACAGTTGATGAGGGACGCGGTTGCAGCGTGAGGTAACAGCACGGCTGTGGCCCCCTCACCCCAACCCTCTCCCGCGAGGGGCGAGGGAGTGCAGCGCATCTGTTATCAGCTGTTTCGCCAAGTACAACAGCGCCATTTAGTTTGACGCCAGGTAGTGACTGCAGCGTCCCCTCTCTCCTCGCGGGAGAGGGACAGGGTGAGGGGGCAGCCGCCGAGGCGTCAGGTCGTTTATGTTAAGCCGGTGGCAGTACTGATTTGAGGCGGTATGGATTGGCAGGATGAAGCGATCGTTCTCGCGGCCCGTCATTATGGCGAACATGATGCCATTCTGACGCTGCTGACGCGTGCGAATGGGCGGCATCTTGGCATGCTGCGGGCCGGCTTCTCACGCCGCCAGCGTCCGACGATCGAGCTCGGCAATCGCCTGCAGGCAAGCTGGCGGGCACGGCTCGAGGAACAGCTCGGCAATTATCAGATCGAATGCCTGCACTCGGTCGCGGCCTTGCTGCTGGACCAGCCCCTGCGCCTTTCCGCACTTGCTTCAGCCTGCGGTGTTGTCGACGGTGCCCTGCCGGAACGCGAGCCGCATCCGGAGGTCTTCACCGATCTTGATATCCTGATCGCACAACTGACCGAGGATATGACGCGTATCGGCAGCGGTGATGCGACGGACGGTGAGATCGGCTGGCTCACCGCCTATGTCCGCTGGGAAGTCACCTTGCTCACGGATCTCGGTTTCGGTCTCGATCTCACGCATTGCGCGGTGACGGGTGAGACCGAGGATCTGGCTTATGTCTCGCCCAAGACCGGGCGGGCGGTGACGCGCGCGGCCGGTCAGGTCTATCGCGACAGGCTGCTGCAATTGCCGGATTTCCTGTCCCGCGCCGAAGCCGTGGCGGCGAGCATTGCCGATATCACGGCTGGATTGCGGCTGACCGGCCATTTCCTCGAGCGTCATGTCTTCGCCCAGACCGGCGTCATGACCCGGAATGCCTCGCCGGCGGCTTTGGCCGCAGCACAGAAAGGCGAGAGCCCCGCCGCGCGCCGGCGCTTCCTGCAACAACTGCATGACCTGCCGGCTTGATTTCAGCGAGCCGGCTCAGCATGCTCCCTGTCCATAGGGGATAGGCCGTTGGCGGCCAGACTCGCGGGGGAAATTCGGATCATGGCTCAGCATTTCATCGTCATCGGTGCCGGCATCGTCGGCATCTCGGCCGCGCTTTATTTGCAGCGCGACGGCCATAAGGTGACGGTGATCGATGAGCGCGGGCCGGGCGAGGGGACCTCGAAGGGCAATGCCAGCGTGCTGGCGATCGAATCCTGCATCCCGGTGGCGACGCCGGGCGTTGCCTGGGACGTGCCTGGCTATCTCAGGGACCCGATGGGGCCGCTCGCCATCCGCTGGTCCTATCTGCCGAAGATCGCGCCCTGGCTGTTGCGCTTCATCAAGGCCAGCAATCCGGCCCGGGTCGAGGAAATCTCCATCGCCTTGCGCAGCCTGCTGACCAATGCCCTGGCGGCACACAAGCTGCTCGCGAAGGAAGCTGGCGAGCCGGAGATCCTGCGCGAGACCGGCTGGCTGGCGATTTTCGAGACCGACAAGAAGTTCCAGTCCTATCAATGGGACCTGGAATTACAGAAGCGGCGCGGCGTGCCCTTCCAGATCCTGCCCGGCGAAGAAATCCGCCAGTTCGAGCCGAGCCTGCAGCCGATCATCAAGCATGCGGTCTATTATCCGGAGAACGCCTATGCGGCGAACAACTTCCGGCTGGTGACCCTGCTGGCGGCCGATTTCGTGCGGCGTGGCGGCAAGATCATCAAGGACAAGGCGACGGGCTTCGAGATGGGCAGCAATGGCCCGACCCATGTCGTCACCGCTGGTGGCAAGCATGCGGCGGACAATATCGTCGTCGCAGGCGGCGCCTGGTCGAAGACCCTGGCGAAGCAGCTTGGCCATCACGTGCCGCTCGATACCGAGCGGGGCTATCACGTAACCTTGCCGAACGCGCAGAAGATGCCGCGCATGCCGCTTTATTCCGGCGATCATTCCTTTGCCATCTCGCCGCTGGAAACCGGCCTGCGCCTGGCCGGGACGGTTGAACTCGGCGGTCTCGAGGCGGAACCCGATTACCGCCGGGCCGAGATCCTGATGAGGCATGGTCGCCGCCTGTTCGGTGATCTCGATGAGACCGGCCGCAGCAACTGGATGGGCTTCCGGCCATCCATGCCGGATTCCCTGCCCGTGGTTTCGCGTGGCACGCGATGGGCCAATACTTTTTTCGCCTTCGGCCACGGCCATCTCGGCCTGACCCTGGGGCCGATTTCCGGCCGCTTGATCGCCGATCTTGCGGCCGGGCGCGATCCTGGCCTAGACATGCGGCCGTTCCGGGTCGATCGCTTCTGACCGGATGGCGGTCTAACTCATTGAAAAAATGAATTTTTGCAACGCGGATGGAAACCCGACGGGTTTTCCTCTAAGTCCTCTTGTCACCGAACGAATCGCGGCCGACCCGGGACCGGGCAGCCGCGATCTGATCTGCCGGCCCATC
>DATMUQ010000712.1:0-4023 GCA_035563795.1 Terriglobales bacterium
CTCGGCGTCGCCTTCCAGTTCGGCGCCCTGTTCAGCTCCATGTCGGTGGCCGAGAACGTCAAGCTGCCCTTGCGCGAGCTGACCAAGCTCAATGAAAAGACCATGGACATCATGGCGCGGATCAAGCTCGAGGTCGTCAATCTCTCCGGCTTCGGCGATCTGATGCCGGCCGCTTTGTCCGGCGGCATGGTCAAGCGCGCCTCGATCGCGCGGGCGATCATCATGGATCCGAAGCTGCTGTTCCTGGACGAGCCCTCCTCCGGCCTCGATCCGGCAGTTTCCTCGGCCTTGGACGATCTCATCCTGCGGCTGCGCGAGGCGATGGATATCTCGGTCGTCGTCGTCACCCATGACATCGACAGCGCCTTCAAGATCGGCGACCGCATCACCATCCTCGATCGCGGCCGCATCCTCGCCTGCGAACGGGTGGAAGACATCCGCAACAGCACCAATGAACGGGTGCAGAATCTGCTGAACCGCCGGGCCGATGAGATCGAAGTCGATCCCGGCGAATATCTGCGCCGCCTGACCGGTGGTTGAGGCGCCAGGAACACGGAAGAATGGATGGGCGGCGCCAATTGGGGAAGCGCCGAGGGGAAGAAAGACGACGGTATGCGAAGTCACTTTTTGAACTACACGGTTGTTGGCGTCTTCGTCTCCGCCATGGTGGCGGCGCTGATCGTCGTCCTCATCCAACTGAGCGGCCGCAGCGGCCCGACCGATCAATATTCCATCGTTTTCGACAATGTCAGCGACATGAAATACGGCACCGCCGTGCGCTATGAAGGCTTTCCGATCGGCGAAGTAGTGCGGATCGAGCCGGAGCGGAAGGACAACCGCTATCACTTCCGGGTCTTCGTCGAGGTCAAGAAAGGCTGGCAGTTCCCCAAGGATGCGATCGCGCGCATCGCCGCCTCGAGCTTCCTGGCCGCCAAGACCATCGAAGTCACCGGCGGCCAGTCGCCTGAGCTGATCGCTGCGGGCGGCGAGATCCCGGGCGGTTCGCCGGCCGACATCTTCTCGCTGATGAGCTCGGTCGCCGCCGAAATCGGCGATCTCAGCAATTCCTCGCTGAAACCGATGCTGGCCAAGATCAGCGACATGATCGACAAGATCGGCAATTCCACCGATGCCAATCTCAACCAGCTCTTCGGCTCGCTCAATGCCATCGCCAAGAATGTGCAGGACAAGACGCCGGAAATCACCGATCAGCTGACCCGCTTCTCGCAACAGATGAATGTGCAGATGGGCCAGGTTGCCAAGATGCTGTCCGACCACAATGTCGAACAGGTCGACCAGATCCTGACGCATATCCAGACGGCTTCGGCCAATGCCGCCTCGGCAACCAATGATCTGCGCAACCTGTCGCAGCAAGCCAGCCGCCTCGCCGACCAGTTGACCCAGCTGGTCCAGAACAACAGCAAGAATGTCGATAAATCGGTGTCGGATCTTGCTTATATCCTGCGCACCGTGTCGCAGAATATCGATGCCATTACCCATAATCTCGACGGCACCACCCGCAACTTGAGTGAATTCAGCCGTCTGATCCGGCAGAATCCGGGTCTGCTGCTCTCGGGTGGCACGCCGAAACCCGATTCCGGACTTACCCCGGTCCCCGATGCGCAGAAGGCACCGTGACATGAGGTCTTACTTACGCCCGCTTCTTCCCCTTCTCATCGCCGGCAGCCTTGCTGCCTGCGCAGCACCCGAAGTGCCCAAGGAACAGTATTTCCGGCTGGTAGCGGCGCCGGGCGATGTTCATGCGACGAAGCCGCTGGATGGAGCGGTGGAAATTCCGCCTTTCGATGCCGACGGCGTCATGAGCGAAAGGCCGCTCCTCTTCACCGCCGATGGCGGCCACAAGCTGGAGCAGCGCAACTACGCCTATTGGACCAACACGCCACCGCAGATGCTGCGCGACCAGCTGGTCACCTATCTGCGCGCAACCCAGCTGGCCCCGCAGATCGTCCCCAGCGAGCTGCGTGTCGATGACGTGAAATACTCGATCCGCGGCACGGTGCGCCGCCTGGAGCAGACAGCCAATCCCGACGGCGGCACCATCGAGATCGAACTGGCGCTGCTGGAGAAGGACAGCGACAAGCTGATCCTCAGCAAGGTCTTTCATGTCGATCAGAAGACCGGCAGCGGCAAGATCGATGATGCCGTCACGGCGCTCAATCAGGGCATGAACGATATCTACCGGGACTTCGTGACACTGGTCAGCCAACGCGGCGCCACCGCCGGCTGAGCGATCCGGCGCTCACGCCGCCGGCGCCGGCACCATGCTCGCCTCGTCATTGCCGGCGCCCAGGCCGGCGATCTCATAATCCTCGGTATGAACCAGGGCTCCATCATCTTGCAGCAGGATGATGCCATAGGCTGCCGGTTCCGGGACGGAGAGGCTGCAATCCACGCGCTCGAAATCCATCGGCTGCTGATGCACCGGGCTCTTGAAGATCGAGAACGGAATGCCGTGGGATGAGCCGCTGATCGTGCGGTGGACATGCCCGGCGAAGATGTGGCGCACATTGCCATGGCGCCGCAGCAGGTCGTAGAAGGCCGGGCCGTTCATCAGCTTGATCTCATCCATGCCGGGAAAGCCGACATCATGCGGCGGGTGATGCATGAAGATGTAGCACGGCCGCTCGCTTGCCTCGGCTAGCCGCTGGTCGAGCCAGGTCATGCGATCGGCGCAGAGATGGCCGGACGAATAGGGAAAATCATGCGGCGGCTCGATCAGCGTATCGAGCAGGATCAAGCGCCCCTCCGCCGTCTCGATGACATCCTGCACATAGCCGGCGGGATCGACCGGCACTTCCGGAAATTCCGCCCGGAAGGCAGCGCGGGCATCGTGATTGCCGAGCAACAGGCTGTAGGGAATGGTCAGTTCCGACAGCACCTCGCGCAAGCGGCCATAGGAGACGGGATCGCCCTTATGGGTGAGGTCTCCGGTACAGATCACCCGGGTCGCATCGCTGTGGTAGCGGTTGACATGCCGGACGCCGTTCAGCAACCGCTCAAAGGGATCGAGGCCGATGATACGTCCGCCTTCCGGCAGCATGTGAAGGTCGGTGAACACGATCAGCTTGGTCATCAGGCGCGTCTCCAAAGATACCGGCAATGGCTGTCATCCCGCTTCGGTTATCGGCGAAATCCGATACCGCGGTCAATCACCGCCTGATGACAGTCGCGGGAAGCTGGCCGCATCGATGTCGGGAACGCTCAGAACAGGCCGGAGGCGATATTGATGGTCAGGGCCAGCAGTGTGGTGTTGAAAAAGAAAGCGAGCACGCAATGCAGCAGGCCGGTGCGGCGCATTTCCGAGGTGGAAAAACTGACATCCGCCGTCTGGCCGGAGGTGCCGATGACGCAAGCGAAATACAGAAAGTCACCGTAATCCGGCTGATCGGTGCCGGGAAATTGCAAGCCTGCCGGCAATCCCCGCTCCTGCGCCCCATAATAATCGTGGGCGTAATGCAGGGCGAACATCAGATGGGTGAAGAACCAGGAGGAGAGGATGGTGAGAACGGTCAAAGCGATATGGGCATAGCGCATGAAACCATGCATGTCCTTGACGACCACCAACTCAACCACGATGGCCGAGAGCGTGGTCAAGGTTGCCAGCACCACCAGCATCAGGACGACGATCCGTCCCTCATCCTGCATGCGGGCCCGCAGACGCATCTTTTCATGGTTGGAGCCGAACATCATCCGCCCCGCCAGGCCGAGATAGAGCCAGGCGCCGGCGTTCCAGCCGATGATCCAACGGGTGATCGGCTGATGCGCCAACGAGAGCGGTAAGAACAGCGCCACTAGCACCCCGAGCAGGCAACAGATGATGAGCCGCGGTCGAGCCCGGAACTGCCGGATCAGGGGATGACGATGGGCATGCGGATGATCCAGGCGGACGGCCATGCGTGTTCCACTCGATTGCGGCACATTGCGTGCCGGAGAGCAAACCATTGCCGGTGGCGAATTGCAAATGCCGGCTGGCGCGGGAGGGCTTGGCTATTCTTCGCTGCT
>DATMUQ010000713.1:0-2689 GCA_035563795.1 Terriglobales bacterium
TCCTTCGTCGCCGCCCCGGCCTCCTGCTCTCGCAGGATCCCGATAATCTGCTCTTCCGTGAACCTTGATCGCTTCATCGTCCGTCTCCTTCTTCAAGGACGGACTCTACCCAAAAATGGAGGAGTTTGCGGGGCTCAGGTCGCCAAGTTGAGTGAGCCGGAGACTGAGCGAGGATAAGACATCCGAAAACATTTCCGACTCTCTCAGTAAACTCTCAGCTGCCCGTAGGTTACCCATACCGTTTACAGGCCGGCTGTCTACGCGGGAAAGTCTGAATGCACTTGCCGTGGTCATCATGGTCATGCCGGTCGGCCTGCCACCAGTATGATCCTGGCCGTTGTCACGGTAGTGATGAGAGCCATCGCTGACGGCGAGACTTACCGGCGCGAGACCCGACAGGCACGCGATTTTACCAAGACGACCGATCCGGCTCACAGATCCGCATAGATCTCCAGGATGTTGCCGTCGGGGTCGCGGAAGAAGACGGTGCGGTGTCCCCACGGCTGGTCCTTGGGCTCCACCAGCAAAGCGACGCCGGCGGCGCGCAGGGCATCGGCGCAGATTAATGGTTCCTGCCTCGTTGCACGTCGTTATCCGGCTGATATGGGTAACGCCCACCATAATAAGGGCCATCGTACCAATTATCGTTCCGATAGCGGTTGTCCCAATAGTTGTCGTTCCGGTATCGGCTGTTGTCCCAGTAGTTCCGGTCATGCCTGTTGTTATCCCAGTGGTCCCGGTCATTGTGGTTGTCCTGCCACCAGTAATTCTGGTCGTTGTCATGGTTGCGCCGGTTGTCCTGCCACCAGTAGCCCTGGTCGTTGCCATGGTGGTGATGCGAACCATCGCTGAAGGCGGGGCTGGCCGCCGCGAAGCTCAGTAGGACAAGGAACGGGAGAAGGGCTTTCATCGGTCGCATCGGGTTGCCTCATGGCCATCGTCGATCCATCGACTCTCATCTGGTGCGGCAACAAGACAGCTTCCAAACAACAAATCGGCATCGGGGCGGAGGTCGCGCCGATCACGCGGTGGTGATATGGGCTGGCCGGCGGCGGTGCGGAATCATCATGCAAAGACCGAGCACTGCATGCCCCCTCACCCCGACCCTCTCCCGCCCCGTCGGCGCAGGCCGACATGCGTCGGCGTGGGGAGAGGAAGCAGAAGATTGCCCTGCGCATCCATCGTTGAGCCTCCACCATTGACACGGGTGCGGCGGCCGGCATGGCCCCTCGGATCAAGTCCGAGGGTGACAGCCATGAAGGTGACAAGCTAGCGGCGACAGGCAGTCGGCAAATGGCCCTCTAAC
Source organism: Terriglobales bacterium (assembly GCA_035563795.1). Lineage (GTDB taxonomy): Bacteria > Pseudomonadota > Alphaproteobacteria > Dongiales > Dongiaceae > Dongia_B. The sequence continues at coordinate 1,307 of DATMUQ010000713.1, forward strand.
TCGCCTTGGAATGGCCCTTACCTCCGCATCCGGCGCGCTTTAACCCTGGGAGCCTGGCGCTGCCGCCGCTGTGTCAGGGGGACATTGCGCGGCGGCAGCGTGTCATTCACGGGAGGAAGAGATGCGCGTTTCCCATATCGGCAAATTTCAGGTCGGCAAGACGGCCCTGATGGCGGCGGCCGGCCTTGGCGCCATCGCCGTGGTCGGCGCGGTCCTGATCGCGACACCGGTCGCCTCGGCACGTGCCGACGACATCACCATCGGTGTCGCCGGACCGATGACCGGCGAATTGGCGGCCTTCGGCGAACAGCTGCGCCGCGGCTCCGAGATGGCGGTGAAGGACATCAACGCCCAGGGCGGTGTGCTGGGCAAGCAGATCAAGCTCGCGGTGGGCGACGACCAATGCGACCCGAAGCAGGCGGTGCAGGTCGCCAATGACCTCGTCAAGCAGGGCGTCGCCTTCGTTGCCGGGCATTACTGCTCCGGCTCGTCGATCCCCGCCTCCGACGTCTATGCCGAGGAAGGCATCGTGCAGATGACGCCGGCCTCCACCAACCCGGCCTTCACCGAAGGTCCGGCCACCAAGGGCGTCAAGACCGTGTTCCGCACCTGCGGCCGCGATGACAAGCAGGGCGTCTTTGCCGGGCCGTGGCTCGCCCATACCTATGCCGGCAAGAATGTCGCCATCCTCGACGACCGCTCGGCCTATGGCCAGGGCCTCGCCCAGGAGACGCAGAAGAACATGGAAGCGGCCGGCCATGTCACGGCCGTGCGCGATACCTATACCGCCAAGGAGAAGGATTTCTCCGCCCTCATTTCCAAGATGAAGGCGGCGAAGATTGATGTCGTCTATATCGGCGGCTATCACAACGACGTGGCGTTGATGATGCGCCAGAGCCGCGAACAGGGCTTCGGCGCCGATTTCGTCTCGGCCGATGCCATGAACACGGCGGAGTTCTGGTCGATCTCGGGCCCCGCTGGCGAAGGCCTGCGCTTCTCCGACGCGGCTTCGGCGATCAACCTGGATTCGGCAAAGGATGTGGTGGCCGAGTTCAAGGCCGAGAACTATGCGCCGGAAGGCTATACGCTCTCGACCTATGCGGCGATCCAGGCCTGGGCCCAGGCCGCCAACAAGGCCGGCACCACCGATGGCGAGAAGGTCGCGGCAGCCTTGCGCGGCAACGACTTCAAGACCGTGATCGGCGATATCGGCTTCGACGACAAGGGCGATCTGAAGAAGGTCAATTACGCCTGGTTCATCTGGCATGACGGGAAATACGCCCAAGAACCACTCAACTGAGTTGAGTGGTTCTTTCGGGCTTGGTTTGGTCCCTCAGACGGCGGGGCGATGCGCCTCCGCGCATCTTGGCTTCCGCGGCACTT
>DATMUQ010000714.1:0-5446 GCA_035563795.1 Terriglobales bacterium
AACGTTGAGCATGCGCCAGCAGCCGATCCGGGTGAGATCGATCATCATCTCGCCATCCTGCGCCAGCTGGCACAGATGAGCAGCGAAATGTTGGCGCCCCTGCAGGACATCGCCAACCGCGCCGAGGTCATTCGTCAGGAAGCGCTCGGCCCGCTTGGCGTGCCGATCTATCAGACCTATGCCACCGATATCCAGCAGACCAGCCGCGCCATCCTCAAGTTGGCCGAGCGCCTGGTGCGCATGACCAGCATCGATCAAAAAATCGACTGACCTGCCCGGGTCACGGGCCGGCGGGAAGCTGGCACGATCCGCAAGCAGGCAACAAAAAACCCCGCCGGAGACCGGCGGGGTTTTTCGTTTACAGACGTCAGGCTTACGCCACTTCCGCCGACTTGTCGGATGCGGGCAAGGCCGCCGGCTTGGCCTTCTGGGCCAGCAGTTCCTTGTCGCGATCCGCGGCAATCGACTTGAAGCGCGCCATCACCGAACCGGTACCGGCCGGGATCAGGCGACCGACGATGACATTCTCCTTCAGGCCGATCAGCGTATCGACCCGACCGGAAACCGCCGCCTCGGTGAGGACGCGGGTGGTTTCCTGGAACGATGCCGCCGAGATGAAGGAGCGGGTCTGCAAGCTCGCCTTGGTGATGCCGAGCAGAACCGGCGCACCCTTGGCAAGACGGCCGCCATCCTTCAGCGCCTTGGCGTTTTCTTCCTCGAACTCGGCCCGATCGACCTGTTCGCCGGTCAGGAAGGTGGTATCGCCCGGATCGCTGATCTCGACCTTCTGCAGCATCTGGCGAACGATCACCTCGATGTGCTTGTCGTTGATCTTCACGCCCTGCAGACGATAGACCTCCTGGATCTCGTTGGTGAGATAGGAAGCCAGCGCCTCGACACCCATCACGTTCAGGATGTCGTGCGGCACCGGGTTGCCATCGAGCAGCTGATCGCCCTTCTGGACATAATCACCTTCCTGAACGGAAATGTGCTTGCCCTTCGGGATCAGATATTCACGCGGCTCTTCCGAAGCATCCTCCGGCACCACGACGATACGACGCTTGGTCTTGTAGTCCTTGCCGAATTCCACGCGGCCGGCGATCTCGCTGATGATGGCGAAATCCTTCGGCTTGCGGGCTTCGAAGAGCTCAGCGACGCGCGGCAGACCGCCGGTGATGTCGCGGGTCTTCGAGCTTTCGCGCGGAATACGGGCCAACACGTCACCGGCCTTCACATGGGCGCCGTTCTCGACCGAGAGAATGGCGTCCACCGACATGAAGTAACGGGCTTCGAGGCCGTTCGGCAGCATGATGACATTGCCCTTCTCGTCGCGCAGGGTGATGCGCGGCTTGAGGTCGTTGCCACGGGGCTGCTGCTTCCAGTCGACCACCACGCGGTTCGAGATACCGGTGGTTTCGTCCATCACTTCGCGCATCGACAGGCCTTCGACCAGGTCGATGTAGTTCACGATACCTTCGCGCTCAGTGATGATCGGCAGCGTGTAAGGATCCCACTCGGCCAGCTTCTGACCCTTGGTCACCTTGACGCCCTGATCCGCCAGCACCTTCGCGCCATACGGCACGCGGTGACGGGCGCGTTCACGGCCCTGCTCGTCATTCAGCACGATTTCGCAGTTGCGGCCCATGACGATGGGAATGCCATCGCTGTTCAGAACCACGTTGCGGTTCTTGACCACGACTTCGGCATCGAAGGTCGCTTCGATCGAGGACTGCTCCGCACCGCGCTGCGCCGCACCACCAATGTGGAACGTACGCATGGTCAGCTGAGTGCCCGGCTCACCGATCGACTGCGCCGCAATGACGCCGATCGCTTCGCCGATATTGACCTTGGTCCCGCGGGCGAGATCGCGGCCATAGCACTTGCCGCAGATACCGGGTTGGGTTTCGCAGGTCAGCGCCGAACGGATCTTCACCGTATCGATGCCGGCACGGTCGATCGCATCGACCAAAGCTTCGTCGATCAGCTCGCCAGCCGGCACGATGGTCTTGCCGGAGAGCGGGTCCTTGATGTCTTCCGAAGCACAACGGCCAAGGATGCGCTCGGATAGCGGGGCGATGACTTCGCCACCCTCGACCACCGCCTTGACGGTGAGACCGCGGGTGGTGCCGCAATCTTCCTCGGTGATGATGGCATCCTGGGCGACGTCGACCAGACGACGGGTCAGGTAACCCGAGTTCGCCGTCTTCAAGGCAGTGTCGGCCAGACCCTTACGGGCGCCGTGGGTCGAGTTGAAGTACTCGAGCACGGTAAGGCCTTCCTTGAAGTTCGAGATGATCGGCGTCTCGATGATTTCACCCGACGGCTTGGCCATCAGGCCGCGCATACCGGCCAGCTGCTTGATCTGCGCAGCCGAACCGCGGGCGCCGGAATGGGCCATCATGTAGACCGAGTTGATCTGGCTGCCCGAGGTGGTCTTGGACATGACTTTCATCATCTCCTCGGCGACCTTTTCGGTGCAGGTCGACCAGACGTCGACGACCTTGTTGTACTTTTCGCCCTGAGTGATCAGACCGTCCAGGTACTGCTGCTCGTATTCCTTGACCTTGCTCTGCGCATCGGCCACCAGCTTGCCCTTGGCTTCCGGGATGATCATGTCATCCTTGCCGAAGGAAATGCCGGCGCGGCAGGCATGGCCGAAGCCGAGGCCCATCATGCGATCGGCGAAAATCACCGTCTCCTTCTGACCGCAATGGCGGTAGACGGCGTCGATGACGTTGGTGATTTCCTTCTTGGTCAACACGCGGTTGATCAGGCTGAACGGCAGGTTCGGGTGCTTCGGCAGCAGCTCGCTCAGCAGCATCCGGCCCGGCGTCGTCTGCACGATGCGGGTGGCCAGCTTGCCGCTGTCGTCATAGGCATGCAGGCGCGCCTTGACCGAGGTGTGCAGGGTCACGACCTTGGAATCCAGCGCATGCAGGATTTCGCCAACATTGGCGAAAGCCATGCCTTCGCCCGGCTGACCCTTGGCTTCCATCGAGATGTAATAGAGACCGAGCACGATGTCCTGGCTCGGCACGATGATCGGCTTGCCGTTGGCGGGGCTGAGGATGTTGTTGGTCGACATCATCAGCACGCGGGCTTCGAGCTGGGCTTCCAGCGACAGCGGCACATGGACCGCCATCTGGTCACCGTCGAAGTCGGCGTTGAACGCCGTACAGACCAGCGGATGCAGCTGAATGGCCTTGCCTTCGATCAGCACCGGCTCGAAAGCCTGAATGCCGAGACGGTGCAGGGTCGGGGCGCGGTTCAGCATGACCGGATGCTCGCGGATAACCTCTTCGAGGATATCCCAGACTTCCGGGCGTTCCTTTTCCACCATGCGCTTGGCGGCCTTGATGGTCGAGGCCATGCCATAGAGCTCGAGCTTCGAATAGATGAACGGCTTGAAGAGTTCGAGCGCCATCTTCTTCGGCAGGCCGCACTGATGCAGTTTCAGCTCCGGACCGACGACGATGACCGAACGGCCGGAATAGTCGACGCGCTTACCGAGCAGGTTCTGACGGAAGCGACCCTGCTTGCCCTTCAGCATGTCGGAGAGCGACTTCAGCGGACGCTTGTTGGCGCCGGTGATGACGCGGCCACGACGACCGTTATCGAACAGGGCGTCGACCGCCTCCTGCAGCATGCGCTTTTCGTTGCGGACGATGATATCCGGCGCACGCAGCTCGATGAGGCGCTTCAGGCGGTTGTTGCGGTTGATGACGCGGCGATAGAGATCGTTGAGATCCGAGGTCGCGAAACGGCCACCATCGAGCGGCACCAGCGGGCGCAGTTCGGGCGGAATGACCGGCACGACATCGAGGATCATCCATTCCGGGCGCGAGCCGGATTCGATGAAGGCATCGACCAGCTTCAGGCGCTTGACCAGCTTCTTGCGCTTGGCTTCCGAGGAGGTCTCGCGCAATTCGGTCTTCATCGTCTCGCGCTCCTGCTCGAGATCGATATTGGCCAGCATGATCTTCATCGCTTCGGCGCCGATGCCGGCCTGGAACGCGTCCTGGCCGAATTCATCCTGGGCGTCGAGGAACTGCTCTTCCGAGAGCAGCTGGCGCTGCTTCAGCGGGGTCAGGCCCGGCTCGATGACGACGAAATTCTCGAAATAGAGAATGCGCTCGAGATCCTTGAGCGTCATGTCGAGCAGCAGACCGATGCGGCTCGGTAGCGACTTCAGGAACCAGATATGGGCGACCGGCGAAGCGAGCTCGATATGGCCCATGCGATCGCGCCGCACCTTCGACAAGGTGACTTCGACGCCGCACTTTTCGCAGATGATGCCGCGATACTTCATGCGCTTGTACTTGCCGCACAAGCATTCGTAATCCTTGATCGGACCGAAAATACGCGCGCAGAACAGGCCATCCCGTTCCGGCTTGAAAGTCCGGTAGTTGATCGTTTCAGGCTTCTTGATCTCGCCAAAGGACCAGGAGCGGATGCGCTCCGGGCTCGCAATCGCGATACGGATCTGGTCGAAGGTCTGCGGGCCAGTCGGCTGACCGAAAACGTTCATCAACTCGTTCATTGCCATCTCCTCTTGCCGTGCGGCCGCCCGGCAAGCCGGGCGGCAATCACAGCGATCCGATTAGTAGTTGTTCTGCGTCAAATCGACATTCAGGCCGAGCGACCGGAGTTCCTTCACCAACACGTTGAAGGATTCCGGGATACCGGCTTCGAAATTGTCATCGCCGCGAACGATTGCCTCGTAGGTCTTGGTACGACCGGAAACGTCGTCCGACTTCACCGTCAGCATTTCCTGCAGCGTATAGGCGGCACCATAGGCTTCGAGGGCCCAGACCTCCATTTCACCGAAGCGCTGACCACCGAACTGCGCCTTACCACCCAACGGCTGCTGGGTGACGAGGCTGTACGGGCCGATCGAACGAGCATGGATCTTGTCGTCGACCAGGTGGTGCAGCTTGAGCATATAGATGTAGCCGACGGTAACAGGACGCTCGAAGCGTTCGCCGGTGCGGCCATCGGTCAGAACCGACTGCCCCGAGCGGTGCAAGCCCGCCTGCTGCAGCATCTCAACGATGTCCTCTTCACGGGCACCGTCAAAGACCGGCGTCGCGATCGGCACGCCGAAGCGCAGGTTGGACGCGATGTCGAACAGCTCGCCATCATCGACCTCCATGATCTCCGACTTGTACTGCTTCTCGCCGTAGACATCCTTCAGCATCTTGCGCAGATCGGCGGTCTTGCCGTTCTCGCGGACCTTATCGATCATCTGGCCGATCTGCCTGCCGAGATTGGCGCAGGCCCAGCCGAGATGGGTTTCGAGAATCTGACCGACATTCATGCGCGAGGGCACGCCCAGCGGATTGAGCACGATGTCGACATGCGTGCCGTCCTCAAGAAACGGCATATCCTCGATCGGCGCGATTTTGGAAATAACGCCCTTGTTGCCGTGGCGGCCCGCCATTTTGTC